>DATNMT010000124.1:0-8713 GCA_035602495.1 Bradyrhizobium sp. | reverse complement strand
GGTGGCGGCGCTGGCGGACGCGGACGCGACGACGACGGCTCGGGTGGGGCTTGAGGCGGGGAAGCGGATGGCGGCGGCGCGGCTTCGCCGGGCCGACCCGCGGAACGGGTATTGGCGCGGAACGCGTCCCCGGCGCGCGCGCGATCGCCGCCGCCGGCGCGCGAGGCGTCGCGGGCGCGCTGGGCGGCCTCCGACTCGACCTTGCGCACGGCCTCTTCCAGCGACAGCCGCTCGCGGGTGATTTCGGATTCGCTCAGAGGCGGCTGCACGCTGCGCAGCTGCGCAATCAGCGCCGCGCGCGCCCGCTCGTACAGCGCGCGCCGGCTCTCGCCGGGAGCACTGGGATCCAGTCCGGCAATGGCGCGGGCGATCAGCGGGTAGTAATCAGCCATCTCTACTCAACAATGTCCGCTTTCCGGTAACATCTCGTTAAGCCTCGAACGGGTTCTGGACCAGAATAGTATCCTCGCGTTCGGGGCTGGTGGAAAGAAGCGCGATTGGGCAGCCCACCAATTCCTCGACCCGGCGGACATATTTAATGGCCTGGGCCGGCAAATCCGCCCACGAACGGGCGTTGGCGGTCGGCTCTCTCCAGCCCTCGACGGTCTCGTAGACCGGCTTGATCCGGGCCTGCGCGCCCTCGCCGGCCGGCAGATGGTCGATTTCCTTGCCGTCCAGCGTATAGCCGACGCAGACCTCGATCTGTTCGAAGCCGTCGAGAATGTCGAGCTTGGTCAGCGCCAGGCCATGGATGCCGCAGGTCCGCACCGTCTGGCGCACCAGCATGGCGTCGAACCAGCCGCAGCGCCGAGGGCGGCCGGTATTGGTGCCGAATTCGCGGCCGCGCTCGCCGATCTTGCGGCCGATCGCGTTGTCCTGTTCGGTGGGAAATGGCCCCTGGCCGACCCGGGTCGTATAGGCCTTGCAGATCCCCAGCACATAGCCGACCGCGCTTGGTCCCATGCCGGTGCCGGTCGCTGCCTGCGCCGCCACCGTGTTGGACGAGGTGACATAGGGATATGTGCCGTGGTCGACGTCGAGCAGCGCGCCCTGCGCGCCCTCGAACAGAATGCGCTTGCCCTCGCGGCGCTTGAGGTCGAGCAGCCGCCACACCGTTTCCGCATAGGGCAACAGCTGTGGCGCCAGCGCGGTCAGCTCCGTCAGGATACCCTTGCCGTCGATCTCCGGAAGGTTAAGCCCGCGGCGCAGCGCGTTGTGATGCGCGAGCAGGCGGTCGATCTTGTGCGGCAGCGTGTCGAGATCGGCGAGGTCCATCAGGCGGATTGCGCGGCGGCCGACCTTGTCCTCATAGGCGGGGCCGATGCCGCGCCGCGTGGTGCCGATCGCGGTCACCGCGTTGGACGATTCCCGCAGCGCATCGAGTTCGCGGTGCAGCGGCAGGATCAGCGTGACGTTCTCGGCAACCCGCAGATTATCCGGGCTGACGGCGACGCCCTGGCCTTTCAGCCTTGCCACCTCGTCGAGGAAGGCCTGCGGATCGAACACCACGCCGTTGCCGATCACCGCCAGCTTCGAGGGCCGCAACACGCCCGACGGCAGCAGCGCCAGCTTGTAGGTTTCGCCGTTGATGACCAGCGTATGGCCGGCATTGTGGCCGCCCTGGAAGCGCACGACGATGTCGGCCTGCTCCGACAACCAGTCGACGATCTTGCCCTTCCCCTCGTCGCCCCACTGGGCGCCGACGACGACAACATTGGCCATTCGCGAAACTTCCCTCTGCAACTATCCCGGTTCGAGCACGATCTGTTCGGAAGACCTTCGCCCGCTGTTCCGGATCATGCGCCCAGCCCAAATCACGGCCGCGGCCGCTCGCATGCGAGGCATCCAACCCGATAACGGAAGCGGGCTATCGACGCAAGCAAGAACGGGCCTTTGACCGGGTCCGAAACCGGCTTCAACCTATTGATATCCCCCGAAAATTTGTGGCGGCAGGATGGCGGCGGATGCCGCTCAAGGTTGAATGAGGCCGTCCATCTGATGTTATCGTTTTCGTCGCTTCAATCGTCTGCGTCAATCGGCCTGATATGGGCCTTTGACTTCGCCCCAGCCCCAATGAGGCATCGGCGCTTGCTCGACCGCGTGCGGCTCCAGTTGCGAGTTCATCACCGCGATCCTGGTCCCCCATTCGAGATACGCCATCAGCGCCGATCGAAATTCCGGGTCCGCCGGGAGCTCGATTTCGTCCGCAGTATCGATCAACAGGTTGACCCATTGGCGGCGCTGCGCCTCGGTCAGGTGACGCGCGAAATGCTTCGTCACCATGTGCGCGTGTCCGCCGCGCAGCCGCGAGTAATCCTCAGGACCGCCTAACACCTCACCGAGAAACTGAGCGACGTAATGAGGATGTTTCTCGTCCATGTGAGCGAATACCGGCGCGAGCAATGGATCAACCCTTACCTTGGCGTAAAAACGCGCGGTTAATCGGTCGAGCGCGGCTGCTCCACCCGCCCAGTCGAATAATGTTGGAACCTGTTTTGTCATTTCTCACTCACAAGCCGTCTCGGGAACGAGAGAAGCTAATTGTCGACATCGGTCTTTGCCAGCGATCGCGGCTTGCCGATAGAGTTGAAAAACGACGCTTGTGAATTCATTGCCAGGAGGGCCCCTTTTTTCGCTCGCGACGGCGTCGGTGCCGGCCGGAATCTTCCGAACAGGGCTGACGGCCCGACCTGGAAATTGCTATCAAAACTCCGGGAATAGGTGACGACGGAGCGATGGCGCCATGTCGAAAATCACGCCTGCCACCCTTGCGCTCAGGAAGCTTGGCATCGCTTTCAAGCTTCACACTTATGTCTATGATTCCAGTGTCGCCAGCACCGGCATCGGCCTGCAGGCCGCCGAGGCGCTCGGCGTCGAACCGGGCCGGATGCTGAAGACCTTGATGGCCGACGTCGACGGCAAGCCGGTCTGCGTGATCGTGCCGTCGGATTGCGAAGTCAGCATGAAGAAACTGGCCGCGGCGTTCGACGGCAAGGCGGCGGCCATGATGCGCCCCGCCGATGCCGAGCGGCTGACCGGCTATCATGTCGGCGGCATCAGTCCGTTCGGGCAGAGAAAGCGCGTGCCGGCAGCGATCGAACGGGCGGCGCTGAGCAACCTGACCGTGTTCGTCAATGGCGGGCAACGCGGCTTGCAGATCGAAATCGACCCGAACGACGCCGCCATCGCCGCCGGCGCCGTCGCGCACGAGCTGACGGCTTGAGCGGCCAGCGCTGCCCGACGCGCGACAGCGCCGCGCGAAGCCGAGATCGCAGCGGCCTTTGCGCGTTTTCGCAAATGAAGTTGCGCTATTCGCCGCGTGCGCTCGGCGATCTTGCCGCAATCTCCGATTATCTGGTTAAAAGGACCGATCGCGGCGCAGCCGGGAACGCCGCTTTCGCGCATGGTCGCGATGCGTCCGGCGCCATTGAACGGGGGCACGAATCCGTGTCTGTGAACGAGCCGGGCAAGACCGGTCCGGCGCAGGGCGTCGGACCGGCGCCGCGGCGTCTTCGAACCCGGGCCAAGAACCGCCGCCAAATGTCTGCTTCCGATCGAGCCTCCGGGACCGCGCCCTCCGGGCACTGGATTGCCAACCAGCCTTATCTGCTCCTCTCCATCACCGCGCTGTGCTGGGCCGGCAACGCCATCGTCGGCCGCCTCGCCGCCGGGCATATTCCGCCGGTGACGCTGTCGTTCCTGCGCTGGTCGCTGGCGTTTCTCATCATTCTTCCCTTCGCCTGGAAACACCTTCAGCGCGACTGGGACGCGATCCGCGGTCGGCTCGGCACCATGATCCTTCTCTCCACCACCGGCATCGGCGTCTTCAATACCCTGCAATACTGGTCCCTCGAATATACCCAGGCGCTGAACACGCTGCTGCTGCAGTCGGCTGGACCGCTGTTCGTCGCGGTATGGTCGCTGATCCTGCTCGGCGTCCGGCTGACGCTGGCGCAGGCCGGCGGGATCGCATTGTCGCTCGCCGGCGTGCTGGTGATCCTGCTGCACGGCGACCTTACGACGCTCACCAGTATTCAGTTCAACAAGGGCGACGTCATTTTCACCGTGGCGCTGGCGATCTTCGGATTGTATTCGGTGCTGACCTTGAAGCGTCCGAAGATTCATGCCCTGTCGCTGGTCGGCTTCACCTTCGGCTGCGGCGCGGCGTGCCTGGTTCCGGTGCTGATCTGGGAACTGGTCTCGCGCCCGGTGATGCAGTTCAATACCGCCAACCTGCTGACGCTGTTCTATGTCGCGGTGTTTCCCTCCGGGGTGGCCTATCTGTGCTTCAATCGCGGCGTGCAGCTGATCGGCGCCAACCGCGCCGCGCCGTTCTTTCACGTGGTGCCGGTGTTCGGATCGATCATGGCGATCGTCTTTCTCGGCGAGCGCCCGCAGGCCTTCCACGTCATCGGCTTTGCGCTGGTGCTGACCGGCGTGTTCGTGGCCTCACGGAAACAGGCAGGTGCCACTTAATTCTGCTACCATTGAAGCTTTCAAGGACGGATAGCTGCCGAAATGCACGACAAGACTTCGAACCTGACGCCCCCTCCCCCCACCGTAGCACGCGCCGCAAGCACCGTGCCGCGGCGGCTTCGCCGCTACCTCTCGCTCGACGATTTCGAGGCGACCGCGCGGCGCCGCCTGCCGAGGATGCTCTATGGCTATATTTCCGGCGGCGTCGAGACCGACGCGGCGGTCGCCGACAACCGCCGGGCGTTCGACGAATACGGTTTTGTCCCTCGCGTCCTGAACGACGTCTCCGGCCGCGAGCAAGTGACAAAACTGTTCGGCAAGACCTACGCCTCGCCGTTCGGGATTCCGCCGATGGGCTCAGCCGCCCTGTGCGCCTACCGCGGCGACATCGTGCTGACGCGCGCGGCGGCCGCGATGAAGGTGCCGATGATCCTCAGCGCGTCATCGCTGATCACCCTCGAGGACGTGCGGCGCGAGAACCCTGACGCCTGGTATCAGGCCTATCTGGCGGGCGATGCTTCGCGCATCGAGCCGCTGGTCGACCGGGTCGCCGCGGCCGGCTACGACACCTTCGTCGTCACCGCCGACGTGCCGGTGTCCGCCAACCGCGAGAACAATATCCGCAACGGTTTTCGGGTCCCGATTTCGATCACGCCGCCGGTCGCCTGGGATATCATCACCCACCCGCACTGGTTGTTCGGCACCTGGGCGCGCACGCTGGCAAACCACGGCATCCCGCATTTCGAGAACATGGATGCGACGCGCGGACCTCCGGTGCTGGCCAAAAATCTGATGCGCAACATCGGCAAGCGCGACCAGCTCGCCTGGAAGCATGTCGAGCTGATCCGCAAGCGCTGGAAGGGCAAGCTCGTGGTCAAGGGACTGATCGCGCCGGCGGACGCGCGGATCGCGCGCGAGTCCGGCGTCGACGGCGTGATCGTCTCCAATCACGGCGGCCGGCAGCTCGATTACACGGTGTCCTCGCTGCGCACGCTCCCCGAGATCGCGGCTGAAGCGGGTGGCATGACGGTGATGCTAGACGGCGGCATAAGGCGCGGCACCGACGTGCTGAAGGCGCTGGCGCTGGGTGCCCAATTCGTTTTCATCGGCCGGCCGCTTTTATACGCGGCGGTCGCCGCCGGCGAGGCCGGGGTCCAGCGCGCGCTGACGCTGCTCCGGGACGAGGTCGATCGCGACATGGCCCTGCTCGGCATCCGCAACATCGGCGAGATTTCGCCGGACCTGGTGCGGAAGCTTTAGCCCGGCGTCCGCACGGCTCTCCGCGCGACCGAATTACGGTCTATCTTCGGAAATATCGGCCAGCGTTTCAGGACAGCGATAGTGGTCGCTATCACCGGCATGCGCGGCGGACCATCGACAGACTTGGCGTCTCAAGGGACTCAGTGTCCGCTCAGCACCAGCGTCTTGACGGGAAGCAGCAGGGCCTGGATGCGCAACAGCATTGCGTGCACGACGCCGACGGCGTCGACGGCATGTAACACAAAGCCCTTGAATGCGCCGGTATCCTTTGAAGCAATCAGATCGTGGTTGCTGGTATAGGCGTTGACGACGCAGCTGCTCCCGGGCGTGACGCCATCAAGGCCACCTTCATAGATTGGTTCCAGGAAAGCCAGGATGGTCCCCGGCGCCTGCACCTGTTGCGCTTCTACCAGTTGCTCGCCTCCGCGGAACTGGCCTGCCGCGATGTAATCTTGCACGCCGGTAACCACCATCGGAATGATCGTCCAGGGCTTTGAAATGCATGCCGCCTCGGCGACCATTCCAACCTTGATGACATGCGCTTCGATTTGTCCAAACCCTGCTGAGAGGGCTCGTCCCGCGTCGCTGGGAATGAGAATGCCGGCAGACCGTATCATGGGATTGACGACGTCTCCGGCGCGTAGCGAAAATTGCTCCACGCGCCCATCGACTCCCGCACGAATAGTGGTCTTGCTCAGATCCACCTGCGCTTCGGCCAGCGCCGCCTCTGCACTCGCTTTCTCCGCGGGGAGAAGAGCGGTCACGCGAGTCGTCGCGGATTGCTTCGCAGCCGTTGCGGAATCAAGGGCGCCTTGACGGCCGGCGAGCAGCACCTGGAGTTTTTCGATATCGCGCTGCGGAACGATGCCGGGATTGCGTTGCTGCAGTTCGCGCTTGGTGTTCAGCTCATCGGACGCTTGCTGATAGTCACCCTTGGCCTGCTGAATCTGCCCTTCCGCCTTGAGAACATCCGCCTGCGCGGCCAGCATGGCGGCATCGACTTCGGCAATCTTGCGCCGGGCCGTTTCCATCGCTGCTTCCTGCTTTGAACTGTCCAGCTTGAAGATCACGTCACCTTTCTTGACTGGTGCACTGAAATCAGCATGAACTTCCGACACCCGCCCGGCTACCTCGGGAACGATCGGAACGGTCCTGTAGAACAAGGTCGCCGTCGTGGTGGACGGATGATAATAGAAGATGACCGTAATCAGCGCCACCGTCAGCATGAGACAGGCGGTGATGCCCCACCTTAGCTCGAACCATACCGAAAAGAATGTGATCTCCTGACCGAAGCGCTTTCCCTGTGCGTAGCGGCGAAACAGATAATCCGGAAAGATGGTCAGCAGGGAGCAGAGCAGCAGCTCAAGCATGGCTCGGCACCTCGCTCTTGGCAGCGGCGGCTTTTGTCGTGTCTGGCCCTTGCGCAGCACCCGCGTGAGCGGTGCTTTCGCCGACCGTCTCGGCTGCTTCGTCGTCGGGCTCTCCCGCGATCTTCTCGACCGATCCCGCGATCCTGCGCAGCGGCGTGCCGAAGTCGGGCAAATCGATCATGGCCAGCAACAGCCCGATCACCCAGAACAAATGGATGTGGGTAAAGAGCGCCAGCAAGCCCAGCACCGCCACGATTTCGAATTGCAGCTTTTGCGACTTGTGCGCCATTTGCTCCGGCAAGGAGTGCAACCGCAGATAAAGATTGCCTACCCCCAGAACGGAAACGAGCAGAACGATGCCCACAACCACCATCAGGGTGTCGGTGTCACCGGGAGCGGTGATGAAGCCTGGCAGATCGTGGGGGGCGCTTGGATGAAGGGACTCGCTCACGCAACTCTCCATTCCGTGGTGTCGTTGTCGAACCGGACAAGCCTACCAGCATTTCAAACAGCGTATCAACGGGGCGCGGACGGAATTGCATGCGGCGATATCCGCTGTCGAGCGATGACCGATTGCGGATATCGCCGCAGCCTGGAGAGATCGAGCGTAATTTTCAAGAAAGCCCTCTTTTCGTCTGGTACTCGTTGTCCCCTACCTTATGCTAAATTTGCTGCAGGCCAAGCTGGTCGCGATGACCGCGTGCTCCGCGCAGCCGTTGCGGCGGTGCGGACCGCTCATCGTTTCCGCTCTCACGACATCAATTCGACCCGGCCGTCGCGAAGCCGGTAGATGCCGCCGACGACCTTGAGCTTGCGCGCCTCGACCGCGGCGTTCAGGATTGGCGTTGCGGATTTCAGCTTGGCGACGTTGTCGATCACGTTTTGCCTGATAGCATTGGCCAGCGGATCGCCGGGGCTGGCCGAGACCGCTTTCACCGCGGGCGTGAGGCTTTCGACCAGGGACGGCAGGTGGCCCGGCAGCGTGGTGTTGTCCTTGAGCGACTTGATGGTCGCATCGACCGCGCCGCAGGCGTCATGGCCAAGCACCATGATCAAGGGCGTGCCGAGAATGGCGACCGCATATTCCATGCTGGCAACGGTGTCGGGGTTGGCGAAGTTGCCGGCCACGCGGCACACGAACAGGTCGCCGCGGCCGCTATCGAAGGCATATTCCGGTGCGATCCGCGAGTCGGCGCAACTGAGTAAGCCGGCATAGGGATTCTGCCCGCCGACCAATGCTTCCCGTTCGCGCTTGAAGTCGTGACGCCGGGATTCTCCCTCGACATACCGCTTGTTGCCTTTCACCAACAGCTCCAAGGAGGCATCGGGAGACACGACATTTTGCGGCTTCGGCGGCTTCTTGTCTTCCTTTGCCATGGCGGCGCCCGGCACGGCGAGCCCCACTGCGGCTGCGCCGAACAACCGAAGCAGGCCGCGCCGCGAGGGCTGTGCCCGAAGCGCCAGTTTCTCAAGATGACATATATCGCACATGAGGGGTCTCCCTTTGCGTTCGGGCTGAAATATCCGGTTGATCCGGTTCGATGGCTTGCGTCCTAGCCGATCTTGAATTTGCTGTAGGCCTCGCTGGTACAGATTATCACATGCTC
>DATNMT010000123.1:0-3373 GCA_035602495.1 Bradyrhizobium sp. | reverse complement strand
GACGGCTTTTGCGATCGCGTCGATGTCGGCGCGGCTACGCAGCGCGAAGCGCTCCAGATTGACGAAGAACAGGTTCTGCTGCTCGTCGAGCGTGAAGCGTTGGTCGAGCGGAATGGACAGCATATCCTCGCGCAGGTCCATCGCGCCTTCGCGGAAAATCCGCGGGTCCATCGCAATCGGATCGCGAGGGATCACGGGCCTGAAATCCATTAGCGCCAGAATGTCGCGCTCGACATCGATGCCGGGCGCGACTTCGGTGAGCTCAAGTCCGTCGGAACCGAGCGTAAAGACGCAGCGCTCGGTGACGTAGAGAACGCTCTGCCCGCGCGCGGCCGCGTAAGCGCCGCTGAACGTCACATGCTCCACGGCTTCGACGAACTTGCGCGCCTTCGCTTCCTCGAGGATGGCGAGCTTGCCGCCGGACAGCGCGATGCGCAGGCGCCCGGCGCCGAAGGTACCGACGAAGATCACCTTCTTGGCGTTCTGGCTGATGTTGATGAAGCCGCCGGCGCCGGCAAGCTTCGGGCCGAATTTGCTGACGTTGAGATTGCCGGCCCGGTCGACCTGCGCCAGGCCGAGAAACGCCGCGTCAAGACCGCCGCCGTCATAAAAATCGAACTGGTAAGGCTGGTCGATCACCGCCTGGGTGTTGATCGCCGCGCCGAAATCGATCCCGCTGGCGGGAATGCCGCCGATCACCCCGGGTTCCGCCGTCAGCGTGATGAGGTCGATGATCCGCTCTTCATTGGCGACCGCCGAGATGCCTTCCGGCATGCCGATGCCGAGATTGACGACGCTGTTGGCCTTCAGCTCGAACGCCGCGCGGCGCGCGATGATCTTGCGCTCGCTCATCGGCATTGGCGGCAGCGAGCCGGCGCGCACCCTGATTTCGCTGCTGAACGCCGGATTATATTGCGTGCCGAACGTCTGCCAGTGATTTTCCGGCTTCGCCACCACAACGCAGTCGACGAGAATGCCGGGGATCTTGACCTGGCGCGGATTGAGGCTGCCGCTTTCGGCCACGCGTTCGACCTGCGCAATCACGATGCCGCCGGAATTATGCGCAGCCATGGCGATCGCGAGCGCCTCCAGCGTCAGCGCTTCCTTCTCCATGGTGAGATTGCCGTCGGGATCGCCGGTGGTCGCGCGGATGATTCCGACGTCGATCGGAAACGTCTTGTAGAACAGGCATTCCTGGCCACCGAGCGTGACCAGCTCGACCAGGTCCTCGGTGCTGCGGGCGTTGAGCTTGCCGCCGCCGTTGCGCGGATCGACGAAGGTGCCGATGCCGACGCGCGAGATGTGGCCGGGGCGGCGCGCCGCGATGTCGCGAAACAGATGGGTTATGACGCCTTGCGGCAGGTTATAGGCCTCGATCTGGTTGGATATTGCGAGCGCCTGTAATTTCGGCGCAAGGCCCCAGTGACCGCCGATGACGCGCTTGACCAGCCCCTGATGGGCGAAATGATTGAGGCCGCGATGCTTGCCGTCGCCTTGCCCCGCGGCATAGACCAGCGTCAGATTGCGCGGCTTGTCTTGCGCGTACGGCGCGTCTGCGTCGCTGGCGAGATAAAGTTCCTCCAGCGCCAGCGCGATTTCCTCCGCGAATCCGATGCCGACAAAACCGCCGGTGGCGACTGTGTCGCCACCGCGAATGAGGCGTACCGCTTCGGCGGCCGTGACGATCTTGCCCTTTTCCGAGCTGCGCAGATAGGGCAGGGCCGGATGCTGGCTCACTCCCGTTCCTCCCCCATTTGTTTGAAGCCGCCTGCCAGCGTTGCCGACGCCGATCACAAAGGCTGCCGCGCCACGGCGACACCGCGATGATCGGGATCAGCGCTTTCGGACCCGGCCTTCTGCCGCGTTTCCGTTGCGAAATAGACCGAAACGATCGTGATGAGCGCCAGTCCGATCATGTAGACGGAGATCGGCCAGGTTTCCGGTTTGTAGGCGGCCATCAGCCCGGTCGCGATCAGCGGCGACAGCGCGCCGGCGAAGATCGACGCGAGGTTGTAGCCGAGCGATACGCCGCTGTAGCGCACCTTGGTGCCGAACAGTTCGGAGAGGAAGCTCGCCTGCGGCCCGTACATCGCGGCGTGCCCGACGGCCAGGCCGAGCACGATCGCAATCCAGCCAAGCTGCGGGTTTTTCGTTGCCAGCAGCATGAACAGCGGGAATGACATCAGCGCCGAGAAAATGGCGCCGAAAATGTAGACCGGCCGGCGCCCGACGCGGTCGGAGAGAGCGCCGAAGGCAGGGATCGTGAAGCTTTCGATCGCGGCGGCGATCAGCACGCCGTTCAATATGTCCTGCCGGTTCATGCCCAACGACTGGGTTGCGTAGGCGAGTACGAATGTCGCATAGATGTAGAAGAAGCCGTTTTCGGCGAAACGTGCGCCCATCGCCAGCAGGATGTTCTTTGGATACATGCGGATCGCGTCGACGATCGGCATCTTCACTTCCTGCTTGGAGTCCTTGATCTTCTGGAACTCGGGCGATTCGGCAATCGTAAACCTGATCCACAGACCGACGAGCACGAGGACGATGCTGAACAGGAACGGAAGGCGCCAACCCCAGGCGTAGAGCTGGGCGTCGGTCAGGAACCATGACACGAGCGAGAACACCAGGGTGCCGAGCACCAGCCCAAGCGGCGCGCCGAGCTGCGGCCAGCTGCCGTAAAAGCCCTTCTTGTTCGCAGGTGCGTGTTCAACCGCCATCAGCACCGCGCCACCCCATTCGCCGCCGAGACCGAAACCCTGGATCAGGCGGCAGGCGATCAGCAGGATCGCCGCCCATATGCCGAGCGTGTCATAGGTCGGCAGCAGGCCGATCGCCGCGGTCGCAACGCCCATGATCAGCAGCGTCAGATAGAGCATCGTCTTGCGGCCGATCTTGTCGCCGAAATGACCGAACACGATGCCGCCGAGAGGCCGCGCAATGAACCCCAGTGCATAGGTGCCGAACGCCAGCAGCGTCCCCACCGCCGGATCGAATGTGGGAAAGAACAGTTTGTTGAAGATGAGCGCCGCGGCGGTGCCGTAAAGGAAGAAATCGTACCACTCGATGGCGGTGCCGATGAGGCTGGCTGTCGCTACCGTGACGTGCGACGGTGGCGGCCGTGTTGCTTCCAGCGCGATGGTCATGTGCCCTCCCGGTTTTCTTTTCGATCGCCGACGAATATCACAAAGACGATCCGAACTTTTTATAAGGCTCGAAACCTTTATGTGCTGCCGGATCCGATCGCAGCCGGTTGGTGGATTCTACGCCTGCTTCTTCCTATAGACGGTGCACCAGCCCTGCGCAGCAATAGTTCCATCTACGTTTTTGCAGGACGAGGGGGGTTCAAACAGCTCGCAATTGTCGCAGCGTTGCT
>DATNMT010000117.1:0-3047 GCA_035602495.1 Bradyrhizobium sp. | reverse complement strand
AGGCGCATCCCTGGCCCTTCATCGACAAGCCGAAACAGGCCTAGGCACGAGCTGCGAACGCCGCTCTTAACAAGCCAGATCGACTAACTTGACTTGGGAAATCTCGGTCGTTGAGAGCATTGTGATCTGTCCAAAGGCAATCCGGCTGACTTCCGCTGTTGTGCAGGTTTTCGGCCGCCGGGATGACGGCCTAACCACGCGGCGAGGCGGCCGGCGGCCGAAAAGCGCCAAGGCACGAAATCGCGGGAAATGGGCAGCGGGAGTGCCGCGGGCGCTATGGGGATTTCGCCGCGGGTTTTGGTTTGCTGAGGTTGGAGCGCTGCGCTCGACGCGCTCGGTTTAGCTCGCAGGACCCCGGTTTGCGCGGGTGGAAACGTCTGGACCGCACGCGGTCCAAACTGATTGAGGGTGGGGTTGCGCTCCAATCCAGGGAACTGATGCGAGCTCGATCGCTGCCGGCGGTGAACCAGCAAGAATGGCGAGTGTCAGGACGGGCATCGATCAGGGGTGACAGCATCATGAGGTGTCGATCCTGATTGGCGCCGGAGCCGGTGTGGGCCGGTGCTTCGGCTCGCAACCGCGCGCGAAGGTCTCGATGATGATCATGCGGCCTCCGCAGCACGGGCATGGCCGCGGCAGCACCCGGGGTTCGTCGATCGCTGCTTTGGGCGTCTCGGGTTCTTTTGGGCGAGACGGCACGGCGAGCAGCTCGCGCGCGTGCGCGATGTTTGCGGCTCGGTTGCCGCTGGCGAGCAGCCCGTAGTGCCGGATGCGATGGAAGCCCTTCGGCAGCACGTGGATCAGGAAGCGCCGGATGAACTCGTCGGTCGCCAACGTCATGGTCTTGTAGCGGGCCGGCCCGTCGATCCGATAATCCTTGTACTTGAAGGCGATGCCGTTCTCGTCGGCGGAACCAGCCGGCGATTGGAGATCGCGATGCGGTGGGTGTAGCGCGACAGATAGCGCAACACTTGGCCAGGCCCGGCGAACGGCTCTTTGGCGTAGACCACCCAATCGATTTTGCGCAGCGGCCTCAGATAGGCCTTGAATACAGCCTTGTCGGCGAGCCGCGCATGGTTGCCGAAGAACTGCAGGCGGCCGGCGTTGTGGGCCGCGACCAGCATCTCCAGAAACAGCCGGCGGAACAGCGCCGAGAGAACCTCCACGGTCAAGAAATAGCGTGGCCGGCACGCGATCCACCTCGATCCGTCCGGCGACAGGCCGCCACCCGGCACGACCATGTGCACATGCGGGTGATGCGTCAGCGCGGACCCCCAGGTGTGCAGCACCGACATGAAGCCGATGCGCGCGCCGAGATGCTTGGGATCGGCTGCGATCGTGAGCGTGGTCTCGGCGGAGGCTTTGAACAGCAGGTCGTAGATCACGGCCTTGTTCTGATAGGCGATGTCAGCGATCTGCGCCGGTAGTGTATAAACCACATGAAAGTATGGCACCGGCAGCAGCTCGGCTTCGCGCTCGGCCAGCCACTCGCGTGCGGCGGCACCCTGGCACTTGGGGCAGTGCCGGTTGCGGCAGCTGTTGTAAGCGATGACGGTGTGAGCGCACTTCTGGTTCTCGCAGCGCCCGACATGGCCGCCGAGCGCCGCCGTGCGGCAGCGCTCGATCGCGCTCATCACCTTCATCTGGTCGAGGCTGACGTGCCCGATGTTGGCTCGCCGCCACGCCGCCCCGTGGTCGCGGAAGATGTCCGCGACCTCCAGCTCTGGACGGGACATGGCCGCGGGCTGTTATGCCGGCGGCTGGTCCTTCTCGCCCGGGTCGGGCTTCTTGCCAGGCTTTTTGCCAGGCTTCCTGCGAGGCTGTGACAGCAGGTCGAGCGGGCTCTTGATGCCGGCGATCATGCCGGTAGCGACGTGGGTGTAGCGCGCGGTCGTTTCCAATTTGTCGTGTCCGAGCAGTGCCTGGAGAATCCGAATGTTGGTCCCACGCTCGAGCAGATGGGTGGCAAAGGAGTGGCGAAGTGCATGCAGCGTGACCCCCTTCTTGATCCCGGCCCCATTTGCCGCCTCGTGGAACAGCCGGTTGAGCTGGCGGGTCGTCATCGGCCTGCCGGGCTTGCGTCCGGGAAACAGCCAGCGTTCTTGGAGGGGCGTTGTGTGCGCATCGAAACCTCGACGCACCTTCCACCACTGCCGCAACAGATCGACAGTCTCCGGCGACAGCATGACATTGCGATCCTTGCGACCCTTGGATTGCTCGATGCGAATGATCTTCTGCGCGCTGTCGATATGCTTGACCTTGAGCCGGACCACTTCGCCGGCGCGCAGGCCGCAGCCATAGCAAAGACTGAGAGCCACGCGGGCCTTGAGGCTGGTGGCGACAGCCAGAAGGCGCCGCGTCTCGTCCGGGCTCATCACCAGCGGAATCTTCTCCGGCTCGCGGATGTGATAGATCTCGGCCGCAAGATCCAGCCGCCGCAGCGTCACGCGCAACAAGAACTTCACTCCGGTCATGATGCGGTTGCGATTGCAGATGCTCGTGCATGTCTCGGAAAGATGCAGCTGGAACCGGCGGATGTCCTCCGCTATCGCCGTCTCGGGCGACCGCTTGAGAAACTCAGCGAACTGCTTGCAGCTGCGGATGTGGCCTCGCTGCGTGCCGGCCCCGAGCTTGCGCGCGTTCATGTCCTCGATCATGCGCTGGCGCAGCGGGCTGATGGTGTTCGTGCTCATAGGAAGCTCCTGTCTCGAGTGAGGTTGACGACACCTCGATCTTCAAGACAGGATCACCCGCATGCTATCGACGATCTCTCCTCGGGTTGCCGCGCTCGCGGTCGGGCTACCCGCGCAGCGGGCTATCGCGCAGCGATTTAGTGCTTTGACCCAACCCGGACGCCGAATGTGCATCGCAACATACCGGACGACGTTGATTTGTGCGGGGGCGAGTAGCAATACTCGGCACTAGCGCGACCATGCGCCTGCTCTCGATCATCTCATTGGTGTCGATGAATGGCGCGTTGATTCGGGGATGCAGTAGGGAACGGAAACGGCAGAATGTCGCGCCGGGATTGCGCGGATCGCTCGACG
>DATNMT010000115.1:0-8715 GCA_035602495.1 Bradyrhizobium sp. | reverse complement strand
GATCGTTGCCATGCTCGCTTCCGACGACGGAAAATACATCACCGGACAGACCATTTCCGTCTCCGGCGGAATGAACATGATCTAAGCGCAAGGAAACGCCATGACAGATCCAAAGCAATTCACCGACGTCATCTACGAAGTGCGCGACCGCGCGGCGTGGATCATCATCAACCGGCCGAAGGTCTACAACGCCTTCCGTGGGCAAACACTGGAAGAGATGATCCAGGCCCTGCACCTCGCCGCCAACGATCGGCAGGTCGCGAGCATCGTCTTGACCGGCGCCGGAGACAAGGCTTTCTGCACGGGAGGCGATCAATCCGCGCATGAGGGGCAATATGACGGCCGCGGCGTAGTGGGGTTGCCGATTGACGAACTGCAAGGTTTGATTAGGGACGTTCCGAAGCCGGTGATTGCGCGCGTCAACGGCTTTGCCATCGGCGGCGGCAATGTGCTCGCGACGCTCTGCGACCTTACGATCGCTGCGGACACCGCGCAATTCGGTCAGGTTGGTCCAAAGGTCGGATCGGTCGATGCCGGCTGGGGCACGGCCTTCCTCGCGCGCCACGTCGGCGACAAGAAAGCGCGGGAGATCTGGTACCTGAACGAACGCTACACCGCTGAACAGGCGCGCGAGATGGGGCTGGTCAACAAGGTGGTTCCGGCTGCACAGCTGGACGCCGCTGTGAAGGAATGGACCGACAAGCTGGCACAGCGGTCGCCAACCGCGATTGCGCTCGCCAAGCGTTCCTTCAATGCCGATTCGGACAATATCCGCGGCATCAGCAACTTTGCCCTTCATGCCGTGAAGCTGTTCTACGACACGGCGGAGTCGAAGGAAGGTGTCGCAGCGTTCAACGAGAAGCGCGAACCGAACTTCCACAAGTTCACATCCTGACGGCTGCCGCCGGTCACGCATCCGATTGCAAACCCGAGAGACGAATCATGGCGTCGCACAAGGTCATCATTTCCTGCGCGGTTACCGGATCGATCCACACGCCTTCGATGTCGCCGCATCTGCCGGTGACATCAGCCGAGATCGCCGAGTCCGCCCTCGGTGCTGCGGCGGCGGGAGCTGCGATCGTGCATCTCCATGCCCGTAATCCGGCCGATGGACGGCCGGATCAATCGCCGGAAGCCTTCGAGCCTTTCCTGCGCGTCATCAAGCAGAGCTCGAATGTGGTCGTGAACCTGACGACCGGCGGCTCGCCCTACATGACCGTGGAGGAGCGCGTGCGCCCGGCGGCGACCTGGAAGCCCGAGGTCGCGAGCCTCAACATGGGATCGATGAATTTCGGCCTGTTCCCGATGTTGAAGCGCTACAAGTCGTTTAAACATGACTGGGAGCCGCAGATGCTGGAAGGCTCGCACGATCTCGTGTTCCGCAATTCGTTCAAGGACATCCGTTATGCACTGGAAACGCTGAACAGCTCAGGCGCGCGTTACGAGTTCGAGTGCTACGACACCAGCCACCTCTACAACCTGCATTATTTCTGGACCGAAAGCCTGGTCAAAGCTCCGCTCTTCATCCAGACCTGTTTCGGGCTTCTCGGCGGTATCGGTTCGCATCCAGACGATGTCATGCACATGAAGCGCACCGCGGACCGCTTGTTCGGCGACAACTACCACTGGTCGGTTCTCGGTGCCGGCCGCGCGCAGATGCCAGTCGCAGCGATGGCTGCCTCAATGGGCGGCAACGTTCGGGTCGGGCTTGAAGACAGTCTGTGGATCGGCGCCGGCCGCCTCGCAGAGACCAACGCCGAACAGGTGACACAGGTCCGCAAGATCATCGAAGGCCTCGGGCTCGAGATCGCCAGCCCGGACGAGGCACGTGAAATTCTCCAGCTCAAGGGCGGCGACAAGGTCGCCTTCTAGCTTCAACGGACGGCTCGACAGACATGCTGCAAAATCGCCCGGTATTCGACGAAGAGCACGCACTGTTGCGCGAAAGCGTCCGCCGCTTTGCCGCAACGAAGATTCAGCCGCACTTTGGGGAATGGGAAGAAGCCGGTATCATCGACCGCTCGCTGTGGCCTGTGGCCGGTCAAGCTGGTCTGCTCTGCGCTCAGGTGCCCGAGCGGTACGGCGGCATCGGTGGCGACTTCCGCCACAACGCCGTCGTCATCGAAGAGCTCTCTTATTCAGGCTTTGCTGGTCCCGCAACCGACTTTTCCGTCCATAGCGATGTCTGCTGCGGCTATCTGCTGCATTATGGCAGCGAGGAGCAGAAGAAGAAGTGGCTGCCACGTATGGTCGCCGGCGAAACCGTCTGTGCGATCGCCATGACCGAGCCAGGCACCGGCAGCGACCTGCAGGGCATCCGCACCAAAGCCGTTCGCGACGGGGATGAATACGTCATCTCCGGCCAGAAGACCTTCATCTCGAACGGCCAGATGTGCGACCTCGTCATCGTGGTCGTCAGGACCAACCCGGACGACGGATCGCGCGGCATGAGCCTCGTCCTCGTCGAGACCGACCGCGCCGGCTTCCGGCACGGCCGCAACCTCGAAAAGCTCGGCCATCTCTCCTCCGATACGTCAGAGTTGTTCTTCGACCAGGTCCGCATTCCCGTGAGCAACCTGCTGGGCTCGGAAGGCGGAGCGATGGGTGCGCTGATGAGCGAATTGCCGCAGGAGCGGCTGACGATCGCCCTTCACTCGATTGCTGCCGCGCAAAAGGCGTTCGATATCACCAAGGACTATGTCCAGGAGCGCAAGGCGTTCGGCCAGCCGATCGGGACTTTCCAGAATACGCGCTTCCGCCTGGCCGACCTGAAGTCCGACCTTGCGGTCGGGTGGGCCTATGTCGACCAATGCCTGCGCGAACATGTCCGCGGAGAACTGACGACCTACGCGGCATCGACCGCAAAGCTGTGGACCACCGAGATGCACGGGCGGCTGGTCGACCAGTGCCTGCAATTCTTCGGCGGCTACGGTTTTATGCGCGAATACGAGATCTGCCGATTGTTTGCGGACGCTCGGGTGCTGCGCATCTATGGCGGCACGTCCGAGATCATGCGGGAACTGATCTCACGCAGCCTCTGATGGCCGCCGACGCGCAAGGCACGGCGCGGATCAGTAGCTCTTTGGCAAGTCGAGCACCTTCTCGGCGATAAAGCACAGGATGAGCTGCTCGGTGATCGGCGCAAGCCGGGTGATCGAGACTTCGCGGAATAGCCGCTCGACGTGATATTCCTTGGCATAGCCGAAGCCGCCATGGGTCATGATGGCCTGCCAGGCGGCATCGTGGCCGGCGCGCGCCCCCAAAAACTTCGCACTGTTGGCTTCGGCGCCGCAAGGCCTGTCACTGTCATAGAGCCAGGCCGCACGCATCGCCATCTGCCACGCCGCCTCCAGATACATCCATTTTTCCGCCAGCGGGTGCTGGATCGCCTGGTTCTGGCCGATCGGACGATCGAACACCACGCGCTCCCTGGCGTAGCGCGTCGCGCGGCGCAGCGCGTCCTGTCCGATCCCGATGGCCTCGACCGCAATCAGGATCCGTTCGGGATTGAGGCTGTGCAGGATGTAGGAAAAACCCTTTCCTTCTTCGCCGATCCGGTCCGCTTCGGGAATGAACAGGTCATCGATGAAGATGGCGTTGGAATCCACCGCCTTGCGTCCCATCTTTGGAATGCGGCGGACCTCGATCTTGGAACGATCGAGATCGGTATAGAAAATGGTGATGCCGTCGGTTGGCCGCCGGCAATCCTCGAATTTCGTGGTCCGCGTCAGCAGCATGATCTTGTTGGCGATCTGCGCGGTCGAGGTCCAGACCTTCTGCCCGTGGACACGGTAGCCGCCGGGTACCTTCTCGGCAAAGGTCTTGATGCGCGTGGTGTTCAGCCCGGCGTCCGGCTCGGTGAAGCCAAAGCAGCATTGGTCCTCGCCTGAGACCAGGCGTGGGACCCAGCGTCGCTTCTGATCGTCCGTTCCCTTCACCACGATCGGGTGTGGTCCGAAAAGGTTGATATGAACCGCGGAAGCCGAGGTCATGCCGCCGCCATGGCTTGCAACCTCATGCATCATGATGGCGGCTTCGGTAACGCCGAGGCCAGCGCCGCCATACTCCTCGGGCATGGTGATGCCGAGCCAGCCGGCATCCGCCATCGCTCGATGGAATTCACGGGGGAACTCGCCGTCCTCGTCGCGCGCCAGCCAGTACTCGTCGTCGAAGCGCGTGACGACGGCGCTAACACCTTCGCGGATCGCGGCGTGATCTTCCGGTACGTCGAGCTGATTGGAGAACGATCTATCCATTAGAGCTTCCTTCCCCGATCGACGCCAGGGTTCGACGCGCAGCCACCAGATGCGGCATGTCATACATCTTGCCGTCGATGCCGACCGTGCCGACGTCAGGCTGCGCCGCGAACGCCGCCACGACGCGGCGCGCATGGTCGAGATCGGCGTCCGAGGGCGTGAAACATGCATTGATGGTTGCGACCTGATCAGGGTGGATTGCGATCCGGCCGAGAAATCCATCCCGTCGCGCGATCTTGCAACTTTCAGCAAGCCCTTCCTGATCCCTGAAATCAACGTAGAGCGTCTCGAGCGCCGCAGCACCAGCCGCACCTGCGGCAAACAGGCACTGCGCGCGCGCCACCTGATAGGGAAAGGTCCAGCTGCCGTCGGTCTCGCGAGGGGTGAGCGCGCCAAGCGCGGCGCTCAAATCTTCTCCGCCCCAGGTCATCGCCACCAGCCGTTGGCTCTTGCGGGCGTAGCCAGAGAAGCCGATCATGGCGGCAGGCGTTTCCGTCGCCACAACCAGCAACTTGACATGGCCAGGCGCAACGCCAGTGGCAACCTCGAGCACATCGACATAGTTCGCGATCAGATCGACATCCTCGATGCCGTTCACCTTGGGAATCAGAATGCCATCGAGGCCCGGGCGAACCACGGCCGCCAAATCTTCGAGCGTGAGCCCGGTGCCCAGCGGATTGATCCTGACCAGGAACGACCAGTCCCTCGCGCCACCTCCCAGCAGCTCCTTGACCGCGCCGCGGGCGAACGCCTTGCGGCCCGGCGCGACCGAGTCCTCGAGATCAAGGATCAACGCGTCCGCCCCGATACCACTTGCCTTGGCGAATTTTCGTTCGCTGTCGGCTGGCACGAAAAGCAGCGAGCGCAGTTTCATTTTGGCTGCCTCATCATCAAACCATTCCTCCGGCAGTAGACGACTTCTTCATCGCGCTGATTGAAGCCTCGATGCTCGAAAGTCACAATGCCCTGGGTCGGGCGCGACTTGCTCTCGCGCATCGCCACCACCTTGGTCTCGGCGCGCAGGGTGTCGCCGGCGAAGACAGGCCGCGGAAACCTGGTTTCTTCCATCCCCAGATTGCCGACGGTCGTGCCAAGTGTCGTGTCCTGGACCGAGAGCCCGATGATCAAGCCCAGCGTGAAAATCGAGTTCATCAGCGGCTTACCGAACTCCGTGCCCTTGGCATACTCGTGGTCGATATGCACCGCCGCCGGATTATAGGTCAGCGACGAGAACAGGATGTTATCCATGTCCGTCACCGTGCGCCGGATCTCGTGAACGAAGGTCTGTCCGACAGAGAATTGCTCGTAGTAGAGCCCCGCCATTTGAGTTGCCTCTTTTGATGTCGCAGGGTGAACAGGCGCCCGCCAGGATTTCCTTGTCTCCCATGCTTTTTCTATCGTATTCTCATATCGTACACAAGTGTACTAACTGGGATGATCGCTCATGCCCCTTCGTGAAAACCGACAGGTCCGGCTCGTGGCGCGGCCGCGTGGGATACCGCAAGCCGAACACTTTTCGCTGGTGACGGAGCCGGTGGCAGCAGTCGGCAAGGGCGAGATCCTGATCCAAAATCGCTATCTCTCTGTCGATCCGGCGCAACGCGGATGGGCCAACGACGAGGGGAACTACAGTGCGCCGGTGCCGCTGAACACGCCTATGCGCGCGCTCGCCGTCGGCGAGATCCTCGAAAGCAACGCACCGGAATTTCGTGCCGGCGAATTTGTCTACGGCTGGTTCGGCTGGCAGACCCATTGCGTCTCGGCGCCGGATGCGGTGTTGCGCCGCGTCCGGCCTTCGGCCCTGCCGCTCAGCGCCAATTTGAGCCTGCTCGGCATCAATGGGCTCACCGCCTACCTCGCCTTTCACGGACTTGGCGACCCGAAGCCGGGCGAGCACGTTCTGGTCTCGACCGCAGCCGGCAGCGTCGGAAGTTTTGTTGGGCAACTCGCGCACATCGCGGGTTGCCGCGCCGCAGGACTCACCGGTTCGGCCGAAAAGGCTGCGCTGGCTCAAGCCCGTTACGGCTACCAAGCCATGATCAACTATCGCGATAGCACAGATCTTCCGGCCGTGATCCGCGAGGCGTGCCCGGAAGGCAACGACATCTTCTTCGACAACACCGGTGGTGCGATCGCCGACGCCGCCATCCGCACCATGCGATTGCACGGAAGAATCATCCAGTGTGGGACCGCCGCGAACGCCTCCTGGACGCCCGTTCCCACCGGCCCTCGCGCCGAGCGCGAAATCCTCACGCGGCGCCTGCGATGGTCGGGCTTCATCATCTTCGACCACATCGCCGAGTTCGAGGCGGCGGCTACCCGCCTGACAGAGTTCGCGCTCGACGGCAAGATTGTCCACGATGAGGAAATCCTCCCCGGGCTCGAACACGCGCCCGGCGCGATTGCCCAGCTTTATCGCGGGGACAACCACGGCAAGCTGATCATTGCTGTCGACTAGGCGATACGCGCGTTACGCCTGTGCTTTGCTGCTTCATCACTTCCGGAAGCTTGGCGCGATGGAACCCCTCGTACGGCACACTACGGCTGTGCGGCTCCAGTTTCCAGGTCGTGCGCGCATTCGGCGTTCCACCATCGACGCGGAGACATGAGCCGGTGATGTAGGCGGCCGCAGGCGATAGTAGGTAGGTGATGGCGGCCGATATTTCGGCTTCCGTCCCAAAACGCTGCAGCGGCACGCGCTCCGTAAAGTCGTGCAGCTTCTTCTGCATTTCCGGTGTGTAGGTGTCGAAGCCGCTGGAGACGATGCCGCCGGGCGCCACCGCATTGACGCGCACGCCCGAGGCCGACCATTCGCAGGCCGCTGTCTCGGTCAAGGTCAGCATGCCGCCGCGGGCGGCCGCCGAATGACCGAATTCGGGCCAACCATGCCAGATATCGGCGATGATGTTCACGATCGCGCCGCCATTGGCCTCCATCCAGCGGTTATAGACCTCGCGCATGAAGATGAAGCCACCGGTCAGATTGTTGCGCACGACGGCCTCGAACCCCCTGGTGGAGATCGCCTTCAGCGGCGAGCGAAACTGACCGCCGGCGTTGTTGACCAGGCCGTCGATGCGACCGTACCTCGCGAGCACCGCATCGATGGCACCAACCACCATGGTCTCATCGCGGATGTCGCAGGCCAGGCTCATGGCCTGCCCGCCATCCTCCTCGATCTCTCGCTGCACCTCGGTGAGCTTCTCCACCGTCCTGCCAACGATCGCGACGTTGGCTCCGAGTGCTGCGAGCTCATGGGCCGTGCATCGCCCGATCCCGCTGCCACCGCCGGTCACGACGATCGTCTGGCCCTCGAACAGATCCGGCCTGAACACGGACTGATATGGCAATTTTCCGGTCTCCCTAACGTTCCAATCGCCGGCTCTTTGGCCTCTGGTCGCCGCCGCTGCCGGAGGCAGCCGAGGCCCCGCTACTTTGCTTCGGCAAACGCCGCGGCGATCTCCTTTAGCTTGAACTTCTGAATCTTGCCGCTGGCGGTGCGCGGCAGATCGGCCACCAACTCCACACGTTCGGGCCAGAACTGCTTGGCCATCTTGCATTCGGCGAGGTAGGCTTGCATCGCCGCGAGGTCGATCGTGTTGCCCGGCTTCGGTATGATAAAGGCGCAGCCGCGTTCGCCCAGGCGGGCGTCGGGATAACCGACAACCGCGACCGCGGCGACGGCCGGATGCTTGTAGAGAAGATTTTCGATCTCCACTACCGGAACGTTCTCGCCGCCCCGGATCAAAACGTCTTTCACCCGACCCGAGATGCGAATGTAGCCTTCGTCATCCATGTAGGCGAGATCGCCAGAGTCGAACCAGCCCTGCGCATCGAACGTTTCCAGCTCTGGCTTCTTGTAATAACCGGTGAACATCTGACAGCCGCGCACCAATAGACGCCCGGATTGCCCGAGTGGAACCGGCTTCCCGTCGGAATCGACAATGCGGACCTCCATGCCTTCGAGCGGCCGACCGTCAGTTGTTGGAGATTTCTCAGCCGCGCGCGATGGTTCTGTGAGTGTAGATGCCAGCGATTCCGTCATCCCCCACAGCGAGCATGCGTGGATGCCGACGTCGCGCGCTGCTCGCTCGATCAACACCGGCGGAATGGTGGCGCCGGCGCAGAGAAACGATCGCAGGCTTCCGGGCCGCGGGGCGCCTGCCGCAACGACATCGCAGATGTCGTTGAGGAATGGGGTCGAAGCGGCGGTATAGGTCACGCCTTCACGCACCATCAGCGATACGCCGTGCTTCGGCTCCCAAACATCCTGCAGAACCATCGTTCCGCCCAGATAGATCGATAACAGGACGACCGCTGCATACCCGGTCATGTGCGCAACCGGCGACGCCACCAACAATACTTCATTGTCATGAAGACCGAACCGTTGGGTCAGCGCCTTTGTGCATCCCACCAGGGAATTCGAGGTATGAATCACGCCCTTGGGTTCACCGGTGGTCCC
>DATNMT010000114.1:0-7983 GCA_035602495.1 Bradyrhizobium sp. | reverse complement strand
CGTGCATCCGCTCGGCAAATCGCCCATCATTAGCGATGGCGACGTCAAAATCGCGGAATCGGGCGCGATTGTCGACTACATCATTCGCCGCTACGGCAAGGGAAAGATGATGCCGGCGCCCGATAGCGCCGATTGCGAGATTTATAACGAGTGGCTGCATTACTCGGAGGGATCGGCGATGCTGCCGCTGATGCTCAATCTCTATGTCTCGCGGCTGAAGGAGGCGGGCGCGCCCTTGCATCCGCGCATCGACGGCGAGATGGCAAACCATCTCGGCTATGTCGACGGCGCGCTGAAGGGACGCGAGTTCTTTGTCGGCAATTCGCTGACCGGCGCCGATATCCAGATGAGCTTTGTCGGCGAGATGGCAAAGGTGTTCGACAAGCTCGGGCCGTACCCGAACCTGAGCGCCTGGCTCTCGCGCATGCACGCGCGGCCGGCGTTCCAGCGCTCGGTCGAGAAGGGTGGGGCGTACCGGTTCGCGAAGTAGGGCGGCGTCCTGCCTCCCGGGTCAAGCCCGGCCATGACGGGGTATGGATTTAGGCATGGCATCCTGCCCCCATCCCCACCATATCTTGCATAAATATCGGTCCCGTACCGCAAGTGCTTGGCCATTTTCGCCCGATATGGTATCCCCCGAGCCGCCGCTTTCGATCGCCACACGTGACCGGCCGCAACGCCCCTAACTGGTTGCGGCGGTGGAGATATTTCGCCGATGAGCCCTTCTGCCACCAGCGCCAAAACCGCATCCGCGCCCGACTCGTTCTTCACCGCCACCCTGGAGCAGGCCGACCCTGAAATCGCGGCCGCGATCCGCGGCGAGCTTGGCCGGCAACGTCACGAGATCGAGCTGATCGCCTCGGAAAACATCGTCAGCCGTGCGGTGCTGGAAGCGCAGGGCTCGGTGATGACCAACAAATACGCCGAAGGCTATCCGGGCGCGCGGTACTATGGCGGCTGCGAATGGGTCGACGTCGCCGAGACGCTGGCGATCGAGCGCGCCAAAAAACTGTTCGGCGCGCAGTTCGCCAATGTGCAGCCGAATTCCGGCAGCCAGATGAACCAGGCGGTATTCCTGGCGCTGCTGCAGCCCGGCGACACCTTCATGGGGCTCGACCTCGCCGCCGGCGGCCATCTCACCCACGGTGCGCCGGTAAATATTTCCGGCAAATGGTTCAAGGCGCAGCATTATACCGTGCGCCGCGACGACCAGATCATCGACATGGACGAGGTCGCCCGCCGCGCCGAGGAAGTAAAGCCGAAACTGATCATCGCCGGCGGATCGGCTTATTCGCGCCCCTGGGATTTCAAGCGGTTTCGCGAGATCGCGGACGGCGTCGGCGCCTACTTCATGGTCGACATGGCGCATTTCGCCGGCCTCGTCGCCGGCGGCGTGCATGCTTCGCCGGTGCCGCATGCCCATGTCACCACCACCACCACGCACAAATCGCTGCGCGGCCCGCGCGGCGGCTTGATGCTGTGGAACGACGAGGCGCTGACCAAAAAGTTCAACTCGGCGGTCTTTCCTGGCTTGCAGGGCGGCCCGCTGATGCATGTGATCGCGGCCAAGGCAGTGGCGTTCGCCGAGGCGTTGCGGCCGGACTTCAAGGTTTACGCCCGTAACGTCGTCGAAAACGCCAAAGCGCTCGCCGAAGCGCTGCGCGCCAACGGGCTGGACATCGTTTCCGGAGGCACCGACAACCATTTGATGCTGGTCGATCTCCGGCCGAAAGGCCTGAAGGGCAACGTCTCGGAAAAGGCGCTGGTGCGCGCGGCGATCACCTGCAACAAGAACGGCATTCCCTTCGATCCCGAAACGCCGTTCGTCACCTCGGGCCTTCGTCTGGGCACGCCGGCGACGACCACGCGCGGTTTTGGGGTTGCCGAATTCAAGCAGGTGGCCGGCATGCTCGCCGAGGTGCTCAACGCCATCGCGCAATCGCAGGACGGCAAGGCGCCGCTGGTGGAATCCGCCGTCAAGGAACGCGTGAAGGCGCTCACCGACCGCTTCCCGATCTACTAGCAGGATGTAACCCGGATGCGTTGCCCCAGCTGCAACAGCCTCGATACCCAGGTGAAGGACTCCCGTCCGACCGAGGATTCCGCCGTGATCCGGCGGCGGCGGGTGTGCGTCACCTGCAATTTCCGTTTCACCACCTTCGAGCGGGTGCAGTTGCGCGAACTCACCGTGATCAAGCGCAACGGCCGCCGGGTGCCGTTCGATCGCGATAAATTGGTGCGCTCGGTGCAGATCTCGCTGCGCAAGCGCCCGGTCGACCCCGAACGGGTCGAGAAGATGGTTTCCGCCATCGTGCGCGAGCTCGAGAGCGGCGGCGAGGCCGAGATTTCGTCGGAGGCGATCGGCGAGATCGTGATGGAGCATCTGCGCCAGCTCGACGACGTCGCCTATGTCCGCTTTGCCTCCGTCTACCGCAATTTCCGCGAGGCAAAGGACTTTGAAGCCGTGCTCGGCGAACTTTCCGGCGACGACGACGCGCGGATCGCCCTGTTACGCAAATGATCTTCCGCATTCTGGAAGACCGGTTCGCGCAAAAATCGAAGCAAGCGAAAGCGGCCGACCAGCACTTCATGCAGCTGGCGCTGACGCTCGGCCGGCGCGGGCAGGGACGCACCTGGCCCAATCCCGCGGTCGGCGCGGTGGCGGTTAAGGACGGTATCGTCGTCGGCCGCGGCTGGACCCAACCCGGCGGCCGCCCCCACGCCGAGCCGGTGGCGCTCACGCATGCCGGCGAAGCTGCCCGCGGCGCCACGCTCTATGTCACGCTGGAGCCGTGCTCGCATGTCGGCAAGTCGCCACCCTGCGCCGACGCCATCATCGCCGCCGGCATCGCCCGCGTGGTGTCCGCGATCGAGGATCCCAATCCGGAGGTAGCCGGGCAGGGGCACGCACGACTGCGCGCCGCGGGGATTGCGGTCGATATCGGGCTCGGGGCTGCGGAGGCGGCACACGATCACGCCGGGCATTTCCGGCGCGTCCGCGACAAGCGTCCCCATGTGATCCTGAAGCTCGCGGTATCCGCCGACGACAAGATCGCGGCTGCCGGCCACAAGCCGGTGGCGATCTCGGGCGAGGCCGCCAAAGCACGGGCGCATCTGTTGCGGGCGCAATGCGACGCCATCCTGGTCGGAATCGGCACCGTGCTTTCCGACGATCCGGTGTTGACCTGCCGGCTGCCGGGCATGGAGGCGCGTTCGCCGGTGCGGGTGGTGCTGGACCGGGCGTTGCGGATTCCCGGCACTTCAAGACTGGTGCATTCGGCCCGGGGGACGCCGCTGTGGGTCATGACCTCCAACCTCGCCGAAGCGCCCGCCGCCATGAAACTTGGCGCGGCCGGGGCGCAGGTGATCCGCGTCGCGACCACGACCGCGCCGCCGTCCGGGCTCGATCTGTCGGCCGTGCTGCATGCACTGGCGGAGAGGGGGATCACGCGGCTTCTGGTCGAGGGTGGCGCGCGGGTAGCGTCCTCCTTCGTCGCTGCCGGCCTTGTCGATGAAGTCTGGCTGCTGCGCGGATCAGATCCGATCGGCGCGGACGGCGTCGCCGCGCTGGACGCATTGCCGCTTTCCGCTCTCACCGGCTCGCCCGCGTTCAAGCAACGTGCTAGCGAAACGCTGCAGAAGGATACATTGACCATCTACGAGCGCGCCTAATGTTCACCGGCATTGTCACCGACATCGGGGAGATCACGGGCCTGACGCCCGTGGCGCAGGGGCAGTTGCATCGCTTGCGCATCGCCTGCCGCTATGACCGCGCCACCATCGCCGATGGCGCCTCGATCGCCTGCAACGGCGTCTGCCTGACCGTGGTTGCCTCGGGCCTCGACAGCGGCAAGACCTGGTTCGACGTCGATGCCGCCGCCGAAACGCTCGGCATGACCACGGCCAGGCACTGGGCGAAGGGCACAAAACTCAATCTCGAGCGCCCGCTGAAAATCGGCGACGAACTCGGCGGTCATATCGTGGCCGGCCATGCCGACGGTATCGCCACCATTGCGAAACGCGACGACCTGCCCGACATGGCGCGGTTCGAACTCTCCACCACCCGCGAGCTGGCGCGCTTCATCGCCGCGAAAGGCTCGGTAACGCTGGATGGCGTGTCGCTGACGGTCAACACAGTCGATGACGTCATGTTCTCGGTGCTGATCATTCCGCATACGCTCAATGTGACGACGCTGGGCGGCTGGCGGCAGGGCGACGAGGTCAATCTGGAAGTCGACCTGATGGCCCGCTATGCCGCGCGGCTCTCGGAAATGAAGTAGAAGCTCTTGGCTTTGGACAATGCTGCGCCTAAAAGCAGCACAACTCGCACACAATTCCGATTGGCATACGATGGCGGACGCGCGGCGCGCACAACTCAAGGATCAGACCGATATATCGGGCGCGCGTGCGCTGATCGTCGAGGCGCGCTTCTATGACGACATCCAGGATGCGCTCTTGGAAGGCGCGGTCGCGGAACTGAAGGCCGCGGGCGTCAGCCACGACGTCATCACCGTGCCCGGCGCGCTGGAAATACCCGCCGCGATCGCGATCGCGCTCGATGCCGCCGAGAAGGGCGGAAGACCCTACGACGCTGCGATTGCGCTCGGCTGCGTGATCCGGGGCGACACCATCCATTTCGAAATCGTGTCGATGGAATCCTCGCGCGCGCTGATGGACCTTGCGGTGGCGCGAAAGTTCCCGCTCGGCAACGGCATCGTCACCGTCAACACCGACGCGCAGGCCTGGGCGCGGGCGCGCGCCAGCGAGCTCAACAAGGGCGGCGACGCCGCGCGGGCGGCGCTCGCGATGCTGCGGATCAAGCGCCGCGTGATGCGGACCTGATCATGGCGGAGAACAAGAAGAACAAGCCAACGAAGGGTCCGGACAAGAAGGCCAACCGGCGCGGCGCGGCGCGGCTCGCCGCGGTGCAAGCGCTCTATCAGATGGACATCGCCGGCGCCGGCATCAACGACATTTTTGCCGAGTTCGAAAGTCATTGGCTCGGTAACGAGGTCGAGGGCGACAAATATCTTCCCGCCGAAGCCGCGTTCTTCAAGGATGTGGTGTCCGGCGTGGTGCGCGACCAGGCCAAGCTCGATCCGCTGATCGACGACGCGCTTTCAAAAGGCTGGCCCTTGAAGCGGATCGATGCGATTCTGCGCGCGGTGCTGCGCGCCGGTTCCTACGAGCTCGAACACCGCAAGGATGTCCCCGGCCGCGTCGTGGTGTCCGAATATGTCGATGTGGCGCATGCCTTTGTCGAGGCGGAGGAAACCGGCATGGTGAACGCCGTTCTCGACCAGATCGCCCGCCAGTTCCGAGCCGACGAATTTCCGCGGACGGGAAGCTGACCATGGCCGCCCCCGGTGCCGCCGCATCCGGTGAGGACACGCTGATTGCGCGCTATTTCAAGCCGGTCGCGACCGACCCCGGCGCGTTCGGTCTTGGCGATGACGCGGCGATCCTGAAGGAGGTGGGCCAGGACATCGTGGTGACGACCGACGCCATCGTGGAAGGCGTGCATTTTCTTCCCGACGATCCGCCGGATACGGTCGCGCGCAAGGCGCTGCGGGTGAATCTGTCCGATCTCGCCGCCAAGGGCGCCGAACCGGCGGCCTTCGTGCTGACGCTGGCACTGCGCGCCGCCGATGATGACTGGCTGACAATGTTCGCGCGCGGGCTTGGCTCGGACGCTGGCCTGTTCGGTTGCCCGCTGCTCGGCGGCGATACCGTCTCCACGCCGGGCCCCCTGATGATCTCGATCACCGCGTTCGGACGGGTGCCGGTCGGCAAGATGGTCCATCGCGGCGGTGCAAAGCCCGGCGATCGCATCGTGGTGACAGGGACGATTGGCGACGCCGCGCTCGGTCTCGATATCCGGAAAGGCGGCGCTGCCGCGGCCGTTCTCGCCGATGATGCGGCGGCGATGCTGGTGGGACGCTACCGCGTGCCGCAGCCGCGCAACGCGCTGGCGCAAGCGGTTCGCGACCACGCCAGCGCGGCGATGGATGTCTCCGACGGTCTCGCCGGCGACCTCGCAAAGCTCTGCGCGGCCTCCGGCGTATCTGCCATCATCGACGCACCGAGCATTCCGTTGTCCGCGCCGGTGGCGACCTTGCTGGCGCGTGGTGCCGTCGGCATCCCGGCCATCGTTTCCGGCGGCGACGACTACGAGATTCTCGGCGCGGTGCCCGAGAATCGCTTTGAGGCCTTTGCACAGGCAGCAATGAGGGCTGCGGTCCCCGTTGCCTCGATCGGGACCGTCATCGCCGGGACGTTGGCTCCGAAATTTCTGGACGGGCAGGGCCGGGAAATACCGCTGCCGCGGCTGTCTTACAGCCATTTCTAGGGTTCCAGAGAAAAGCTCTCATTCCCGCGTAAATACCTGCCGAAATCGACCTTTTATGTCCCTTGCGGCGTTGCGCCCGGCAAGTGATTTTGGCATGGTCCCGCCGATTTAAGGCCGCCCTTTTGGGCAGGGCAGGCCTTCTTTTTATGCGCCCGCCGCTCCCGCGGCGATTGGCGTGGGGTTGACCAAAATCTGAGGCAGATTCAATGACAGCATTATGGGTGATTGTGCTCTGTGGAGCGCTTTCCATCGTTTACGCCATCTGGGCGACGGCATCGGTCATGAAGGCCGATGCGGGCAATCCGCGGATGCAGGAGATCGCGGCCGCCGTGCGCGAGGGCGCGCAGGCCTATCTCAAGCGCCAGTACATGACGATCGGCCTGGTTGGCATCGTGATCTTCGCGCTCCTGGCCTACTTCCTCGGGCCCCTGGTGGCGGTGGGCTTCCTGATCGGCGCGGTGCTGTCGGGCTCCGCCGGCTTCATCGGCATGAACGTCTCGGTCCGCGCCAATGTGCGCACGGCGCAGGCCGCGACCACGTCGCTCGCCGGCGGACTGGAACTGGCCTTCAAGGCCGGCGCGATCACCGGCATGCTGGTCGCGGGCCTCGCGCTGCTCGGCGTCACCATTTACTTCGCCTATCTCACCCACGTCATGGGCCTGAAGGCCAACGATCGCGTCGTGGTCGATGCGCTGGTGGCGCTTGGCTTCGGCGCTTCCCTGATTTCGATCTTCGCCCGTCTCGGCGGCGGCATCTTCACCAAGGGCGCCGACGTCGGCGGCGACCTCGTCGGCAAGGTCGAGGCCGGTATCCCCGAAGACGATCCGCGCAACCCTGCCACCATCGCCGACAACGTCGGCGACAATGTCGGCGACTGCGCCGGCATGGCCGCAGACCTGTTCGAGACCTATGCGGTGACCGCGGTCGCCACCATGGTGCTGGCGGCGATCTTCTTCGCGACCTCGCCGCTTCTGGTCAACATGATGACGCTGCCGCTCGCGATCGGCGGCGTCTGCATCATCACCTCGATCGCCGGCACCTTCTTCGTCAAGCTCGGCGCCAGCCAGTCGATCATGGGCGCGCTGTACAAGGGTCTGATCGCCACCGGCATCCTCTCGCTGATCGGCGTCGCCGGCGTGATCTATTACCTGGTCGGCTTCGGCCCGCTGGCCGGCGTGAAATTCACCGGCATGGCGCTGTTCGAATGCGGCATCGTCGGCCTCGTCGTCACCGGACTGATCATCTGGATCACCGAATACTACACCGGCACGGAATATCGCCCGGTGAAGTCGATCGCGGCGTCGTCCGTCACCGGTCACGGCACCAACGTGATCCAGGGTCTGGCGATCTCGATGGAGGCGACCGCCGGTCCCGCGCTCGTCATCATCGCCGGCATCCTCGTCACCTACAGCCTCGCCGGATTGTTCGGAATCGCGATCGCGACCACCACCATGCTGGCGTTGGCCGGCATGATCGTCGCGCTCGACGCCTTTGGCCCGGTCACCGACAATGCCGGCGGCATTGCCGAAATGGCCGGCCTGCCCAAGGAAGTCCGCAAAGCCACCGACGCGCTCGACGCGGTCGGCAACACCACCAAGGCCGTCACCAAGGGTTATGCGATCGGCTCGGCCGGT
>DATNMT010000109.1:0-13956 GCA_035602495.1 Bradyrhizobium sp. | reverse complement strand
GTCGGGAGATCGTCCGGCATGGCAGACGCCGCCAGCCATTCAAGAAGCACGGGTGAGGAAGGTGCGCGCTGGGTCGGGCGGTCGATTCCGCGCGTCGAAGACGCGGCGCTGCTGACCGGGCGCGGCCGCTTCATCGACGATCTCGGGCTTCGTCCCGGCACGCTCCATGCGGCGATCCTGCGCTCGCCGCATGCCCATGCCGACATCGTCGCCGTCGAATCATCGGCGGCGAAACGCGCGCCCGGCGTTGTGGCGGTTCTCGCCGGCGACGACATCAAAGCGCTGACCGCGAGCCTGGTCGTCGGCGTCAAGGCGCCGGTCGAATGCTGGCCGATTGCGGTCGGGCGTGTGCGATATGTCGGCGAGCCTGTGGCCATTGTCGTTGCAACCGATCGCTATCTGGCTGAAGACGCCGCCGATTTGATTGAGGTGCAGTACCGAATACGGCCGGCGGTTGTCGATCCGTTGGAAGCATTAAGCCCGGATGCACCGGTTCTGCACGACGGCTTCAAGGGTAATGTCGCCAGCGACCGGACATTTCGTTACGGCGATCCGGAGCAGGTCTTTGCGTCGGTGGCGCATCGGATCAGCTTGGACATTCGCTATCCGCGCAATTCCTGTACGCCGATCGAAACCTATGGCGTGGTTGCCGAATACGACCCGAGCGATGATGCGTACGATGTGCTCGCCAATTTCCAGGGTCCCTTCAGCATCCATGCGGTGCTGTCACGGGCCTTAAAAGTTCCGGGCAATCGCCTGCGTCTGCGGACGCCGCCGGATTCCGGCGGCAGCTTCGGGGTCAAGCAGGGGGTCTTTCCCTATATCGTTCTGGTCGCTGCGGCGGCGCGCGCGGCTGGACGCCCGGTCAAATGGATCGAGGATCGGCTCGAACATCTTGCCGCTTCGGTCTCCGCCACCAATCGGACCACAAAGCTGAGCGCAGCCGTCGCCGATGACGGCCGTATCCTCGCGCTCGATTGGGATCAGGTCGAGGATTGCGGCGCGCATTTGCGCGCGCCGGAGCCGGCGACGCTATACCGCATGCACGGCAATCTGACCGGCGCCTACGACATTCACCATCTCGCGGTGCGTAATCGTGTCGTCGTCACCAACAAGACTCCGACGGGGTTGAACCGCGGCTTCGGCGGCCCGCAAGTCTATTTCGCACTTGAACGACTGGTTCAGCGCATCGCGGTCGAACTTGGTCTTGATCCCCTCGACGTCATCAGGCGCAATCTGATCCCTGCTGATGGCTTTCCCTACCGGACGGTCAGTGGGGCATTGCTTGACTCGGGAAACTATCAGGAGGCGATCGAGCACGGCGTCAACGAAGGTGGGCTCGCGGAGCTCAAGTCGCGGCGCGATGCGGCGCGTGCGCAGGGGCGTCTCTACGGCATCGGTTATACCGCCGTGGTTGAACCCAGCGTGTCCAACATGGGTTACATTACGACGGTGCTGACGCCGGTCGAGCGCCGCAAGGCCGGCCCGAAGAATGGCGCACAGGCCACCGCGACGGTCGCGATTGATCCGGTTGGAAGCGTCACCGTGCATGTCGCCTCGGTGCCGCAAGGGCAGGGGCATCGCACGGTCCTGTCGCAGGTCGTTGCGGATGTGTTCGGCCTCACCCCTGCCGATATCAGGGTCAACACTGAAATGGATACGGCGAAGGATGCCTGGTCGATCGCCTCGGGCAATTACGCCAGCCGTTTCGCGCCCGCCGTTGCCGGCACCGCCAAACTCGCCGCCGGGCGCCTTGCCGAACGGATGGCGCGGGTCGCCGCAAGCCAGTTGAACACCGAAATCGACGATATCGCGTTCGCCGGTGGCAGCGTCGGCTCGAAACGCAATCCCGACAACAAAATATCGTTTTCCCGCGTCGCGGCGCTCAGCCACTGGTCGCCAGGCGCATTGCCGGACGGGATCGGACAGACGATCCGCGAAACCGTTTTCTGGAGCCCGCCGGAGCTGACCGCCCCGGACGAAGAAGACCATATCAACTCGTCGCTCTGCCACGGCTTTATCTTTGATTTCTGCGGCGTCGAGGTCGATCGCACCACCCTGCAAACGCGGATCGATCGCTACGTTACCATGCACGATTGCGGGACCATTCTGCATCCGGCCATGGTCGATGGCCAGATCCGCGGCGGCTTCGCCCAAGCCCTCGGTGCGGCACTCTACGAGGAATACGCCTATGCCGCCGACGGCAGCTTTCTGACCGGGACCTTTGCCGACTATCTGCTGCCGACGACGGCGGAGGTGCCGGATCCGCTGATTCTCCACATGCAAACGCCGTCGCCGTTCACGCCGCTCGGATCGAAGGGCGTCGGCGAGGGCAATTGCATGTCGACGCCGGTCTGCATCGCCAACGCCGTCGCCGATGCGCTCGGGGCAAAAGACCTCGAATTGCCACTGGTGCCGGCCAAACTCGCGCAGATCGTGCGCGGCGTCGAACTCGGGCCGCCGAAAGGTCGCAGGCTCGCGGCGACCGAGCAGCGAAGCGGCGACCGGCGTCTGCACGGTCAAGGCGAGGCTGTGGTTGGCGCGCCCGTCGAGCGGGTCTGGGCCATGCTGCTCGACCCCGCGACCCTTCAGGCCGTGATTCCCGGCTGCCACAATGTCGATAAAATCTCGGACACGCATTTCCGCGCCGACGTCACCATCGGCATCGGTCCCGTGAAAGGTAGATACCGCGCCGAGGTGAAATTGTCCGACCTCGATCCGCCGCATGCGGTCACCCTCGGCGGGTCGGCCGAAGGGGCCCTCGGATTTGGTGACGGCGAAGGACGCATCACCCTTGTTCCGGCCGAGGACGGCGGCACCGCGATCCGCTACCTCTACGAGGCGGCAATCCGCGGCAAGATAGCCAGCACCGGCGGCCGTCTGCTCGATGGCGCCGCCCGCGTGATCATCGGCCAGTTCTTCTCGGCGCTGGCCCGCCAGGCAGCCGGCGGCGCAGCCGCGCCATCGTCTCCGTCGTTGCTTGCAAAACTGCGACGCCTGTTCGGGAGGCGCCGATGAAGCCCGCCGCATTCGACTATGTGCGCGCCGAACACCTCGACGAGGTGCTCGACGTGCTTGGCCGGGAAGGCGGCGATGCGCGCATCATTGCCGGCGGTCAATCGCTGATGGCAATGCTCAACATGCGGCTGGCAAAGCCGAGGACGCTGATCGACATCATGCGCCTTCCCGAGCTTGCGCGTATCGAAAGCAAGGCAGGCAGGATTACGATCGGGGCCGGTGTCCGCCAGGCCGCGTTGCTGGACTGGCCGGACCTCAGCCTCAGCCTGCAACTTGTGGCGCTGGCGCTGCCGTGGACCGGTCATGCCCAGACGCGAAGCAGGGGAACCGTCTGCGGTTCGATCGCGCATGCCGATCCGAGCGCCGAATTGCCGCTGGTGCTGCAGGCGCTCGACGGCGAGGTGCATCTGCGCAGCGCCAAACGGCGCCGGCGCGTGGCGGCGAAGGATTTCTTTTCCGGCATGATGGCAACGACGCGCGCCGACGAGGAACTGATCGAAGCCGTATCATTTCCTGCCCTGCAATCGCGCTGCGCATTCCGTGAAGTGGCGCGCCGTCACGGCGATTTTGCCATTGTCGCGTGCGCCGCCGTGGCGACGGCTGGCGGGGTTCGGCTCGCGATCGGTGGGGTTGCGGACATGCCGGCGGCGCGCGATTTCCCACGCCTTGACGGCGGCGCTCTCGACGACGCCCTGAATGAATTCGCCTATGACCTTGACGCCCGCGACGATGTCCATGCGACGGCGCGATACCGCCGCGACCTCGTGCGCATGATCGGTCGCGACCTGATGCGGGAGGTGCTGCAATGAGCCGATTGCAGGCCGGGCGGCGACATTCCGTCCGCTTCTCCCTGAATGGCAAGCCTTGCACCGGCGAGGCGGAGCCGCGGTTGCTGTTGACGGACTTCCTGCGGCATCAGATCGGCGCGACCGGCACGCATGTCGGCTGCGAACATGGCGTGTGCGGCGCCTGCACCGTCAGCATCGACGGCAGGCCGGCGCGCGCCTGCCTCACGCTCGCGGTGCAGATCAACGGTTCCGAGGTCCGGACCGTAGAAAGCCTAGCGCCGTCGCCGGACCGTCTCGGCATTCTGCAATCGGCATTCAAGCGAAATCACGCGCTGCAGTGCGGCTTTTGCACAGCCGGAATCCTGATGTCGCTCGACTGCTTCCTGCGCGAGCACCCAAGGCCGGATGAGGAAGGCATCCGCGATTTGCTGCGCGGACACCTGTGCCGGTGCACGGGTTATACGCCAATCGTGCACGCGGCAATCGAGGCAGCGGCGGAATTGGCAGATCGGGGCAGAGAGAAAACAGATGCTTGATCTTGGAACCAGCTTCGTCGCCAGCGTAGCACGCGACCCCAACGCTCTGGCGATCGTCGACGAGGGCGTTCGTCTGACTTACGCGCAATGGTATACACGGATATCGTCGCTCGTTGCTTCCTTCGACCGCATCGGACTGAAACCCGGCGATCATCTGGTCACGGTACTGCAGAACTGTGAGGCCGCCGCCACGCTGCACTGGGCCTGCCAACTGGCGGGCATTGTGATCACGCCGATCAATTGGCGCGCCAAGGCCGATGAGCTCGATTTTTGCATCGAAAATTCGGAGTCTTGCGCCGTCGTCTACCAGGATGCCTCCGCGCAGGCCGCCGAAAAATCCAGGCGCGCGTCGAGTTTGCCGCGGATTTACGCTGGGCCCGGCGATGCGGCGGGCGCGTTGGGGTTTGATCGCCTGGTCGCAGAGCCGGCGCCCGGCGTGACGCCCCGGGTGAGCGCCGAAGCCTGGTCGATCATGCTCTATACCTCCGGAACCACGTCGAAGCCGAAGGGCGTGCCGCGGCGTCATCGCGCGGAGCGGGCGGCCGGCATCGCCCATGTCGCGCAAAATCTCTACCGGCGCGGCGAACGGACGCTCGGCGTGATGCCGCTCTATCACACCATGGGCGTGCGCTCGCTGATAGCGATGTCGCTGATCGGCGGCACATTCGTTTGTCTGCCGCGCTATGATACCAGCCGGGCGCTTTCGCTGATCCAGAGCGAAAAGATCACCAATCTGTATCTGGTGCCGACGCTCTACCACGATCTTGTCCACGCTCCGGAATTCGCGTCGACCGACGTCTCGAGCGTCCGAAAACTCGGCTTTGCCGGCGCATCGATGACTGACGGGCTGCTGAAGACGTTGAACGATGCGTTTCGGCCCGACCTGTTCGTCAACCATTACGGCAGTTCTGAAATCTACACCTTCACCATCGACCAGAACGCGCCTGCCAAGCCGGGATCGGCCGGCAAAGCCGGAATCAATCAGGAAATCAGGGTCGTCAAGCTGAATGCCATGTCGGCGACGGACTTTGCGGCACCCGATGAAGAAGGCGAAGTCATCGCGCGGCTGGCCGGCGATGAGTCATTCGAGGGTTACTGGCGTCGGCCCGATGCGGACGCCAAGGCCCTGCGTGAAGGCTGGTATTTCACCGGTGACACCGGCTTCGTCGACCGTGACGGCGATCTGTTCGTCACTGGCCGGGTAGACGACATGATCATTACCGGGGGTGAGAACGTCTCGCCGGTCGAGATCGAAAGCTGCCTTTCGCTGCACCCGGCTGTGCTCGAAGTCGCCGTGGTCGGTATCGCCGACGAGAAGTGGGGCAAGGTTGTCACGGCCTTTGTGAAGCGCAAGGGGCCGGTCACCGAGCAGGACCTCGAACAGTTCTGCCGGAGATCCGGACTTGCGAATTTCAAGCAGCCGCGGTGCATCATCTTCGTCGATGCCTTGCCGAAATCCCCGGTCGGAAAGCTGCTGCGTCGTCTGCTCGTCGCCGGCGACTACCAGCGCGAACACGCGCCGCCCTCAAGCGCGGCCTAACAACACAAGGAAAGGAAGTTGCATGCCCTCTCCCTACGTTTTTGCCGATCCACGGCTCGGCAAGCTCGACGGTTTCCAGGTCGAAATCGACGAGGCGCACGAGCGCGCCGACATCATTCTCAACCGACCGCCTTACAATGTCGTTTCGATGCCGCAGCGCGATCAGTTGCGGCTTGTATTCGAGACGATCGACGAAGATGCGCGGGTTCGCATCATTGTGGTTCGATCGGTCGGCGAGCATTTTTCCAGCGGCGGCAACATTGGCGGCTTCATGGAAGCCTCGCCGGAGACTGTTTCCAAGCTTGCATGGAATATCGCCTCGCCGACGCGCTGCGCGAAGCCGGTGATCGTCGCCAACCGCGGCTACTGCTTCGGGGTTGGTTTCGAACTGTCGCTGGCCTGCGATTTCCGAATCGCATCGGAGACGACGCTTTATGCATTGCCGGAGCAGAAGCTCGGTCAAATCCCGGGATCGGGCGGCTCCGCGCGTTTGCAGAAGATGATCGGCATTACCCGCACCAAGGACATCGTGATGCGCTCGAAACGAATTTCTGCAAAACAGGCGTTCGATTTGGGCATCGCGACCGAATGCGTCCCTGACGCTGACCTTGAGAAGACAACCGACAAGCTTGTCGATGAGCTTCGTACCTTTGCGCCGCTGGCGCAGCGGACCGCGAAGAAACTTCTGAACGATACGGAAGACGCCACGCTGACGGTTGCGATCGAACTGGAAGGCCATTGCTACAGCCGGTTGCGCCAATCGGAGGATTTCAAGGAAGGGGTCGAAGCCTTCAACGCAAAACGCCCGCCGAAATTCGTCGGGCGCTGAAAACAAGATCACATGCCCCGGAGATCAGGCGCCATTGCGCTTCGCTCGGCCAATGGCCTGCGGTGCCGGGGCAAAATTCCATGACAACTGATCGGCGAACGACCACTATTGGTGCAAAGCGGACCTTCGCATAATTTTTATGGAAGGTCGGTTTTTAGCGGACATTGTTCTTCAGGGGACAGGCTACGGCCGAAATATTCAATCCAACATTTCTACGCTGCCATTTTTCAGGCGGTAGATGCCACCAACCACCTTCAGTTTGTTCTGTTCGACCGCTGCACTGAGAATAGGTGTGGCTGACTTCAACTTGGCCACGTTGTCGATCACGTTCTGTCGGATGGCATTTTTGAGCGTATCCTCGCCTTTCGACAATACCGCCTTGACCGCAGGCGCGATTGCCGCCACCAGAGACGGGATATGTCCGGGCGGCGGCTTGTCATCCTTGAGTGACTTTATCGTCGCATCAACGGCGCCGCATTTGTCGTGGCCGAGCACCAGAATGAGCGGCGTACCAAGGACTGCGACAGCATATTCCAAGCTGGCGATCGTCTCGTCACCGGCAAAATTGCCGGCGACGCGGCACACGAAGAGATCGCCGCGGCCGCTATCGAAAGCGTATTCAGGCGCAATGCGCGAGTCAGCGCAGCTGAGAACGGCTGCATAGGGGTTCTGCCCTCCCGCCAGCGCTTTCCGTTCGTGCTTGAAATCGTGACGCAGCGTTACTCCCTTCACATAGCGCGAGTTTCCTTCGAGCAGGCGCTTCAGCGAAGCATCGGGAGAGAGCACGTTTTGCGGTTTCGGTGGAGCTTTCTTTTCCTTCGCACTAGCCCTGTCTGCCAGCAGAATTCCCGCTGACGAAATCGCGAGCAGACAGAGGGCGCGCCGTGACAGGGCAAGCGGATTAAGTGAATTTTGCCGACACCTCTCGCACATTTAGACCTCCTTTGACTGAAGTTTCTGCCTCTCGCTTATCACTTCGCAACGACTATTCGCTCGCCGACGATGGCACGACCACTTTAGACCGGTCGACCAACACCAATATCAAGGCCGCCATGACTCCCGACAGGAGCGAAGCGATCAGAACGCCGAGACGCACCTGCACCATGATGCTTTCGTCATCGAAGGCGAGCGTCCCGATAAACAGGCTCATCGTGAATCCGATGCCGGTAAGGATCGTTGCACCGTAAAGCTGTGCGAGCGTGGTGCGGCCGGGCATTTCGGCCGCGCCCATCATGATCGCACCGAGCGAGAAAAGGAAAACGCCCAGCTGCTTTCCGAAGAAGAGACCTGCGATAATCCCCAGTGGGATGGATCCGGTCAAATTCGACAACGAAAGGCCATGAAGGGAAACATTCGCATTGGCGAGAGCGAAGGCCGGCACGATCGCATAACTCACCCAGGGCTTGAGCGCATGCTCGGTGTGCTCGAGAAGGCTTTCGCCATCATGCCGCGTCATTGGAATGGCGAGCCCGACGGCAACTCCCGCCAGGGTCGCGTGTACCCCCGATTTTAGCACGCAGACCCAGGTGAATATTCCGAGAACGACGTAGGCCGCGGGAGAACGCACATCATACCGGTTCAATATGACAAGACCGAGAACGCCCAACGCTGCAAGTGCAAGTGCGACCGCTGATAGATTGTCGGTATAGAAAATTGCGATCACGACGATCGCCAGGAGATCGTCGATGATCGCAAGCGCCAGCAGGAAAGTCTTGAGCGCAGGGGGAATAGCGCGGCTGAGAAGGGCGCAGAGCCCGAGCACGAAAGCAATGTCGGTGGCGCATGGAATGGCCCAGCCGTTCAGAGCCGGACCATGGCTCCAATTGATGGCTGCATAGATGACCGCGGGCACGACAAAGCCACCCAAAGCGGCGATTGCCGGCAGCGTGGCGCCCCTTCGGCTCGCCAGTGCGCCCTCCATGACCTCGCGCTTGATTTCAAGGCCCATGAGAAGGAAAAAGACCGCCATCAGACCGTCATTGATCCAATGTTCAAGAGTTTTGGAGAGGGCGAGCGAGCCAATTCTGATTTCACCGGTCGCCTGCAGCAGCGCCTCATATTGCGTTGCAAGCGGAGAATTGGCGAGGATCAGCGCGGCGAGGGTGGCAACGCCGAGCACGAAGCCGCCGTACAGGTCGGTCTTGCTGTCGTGGCTTGCCATGGTACGGCTCGCTGCTTGCGACGCGGTTGGCCGATTTATAACGCGCGAAGATTGTATGCATGAGATCGGGCGCTCTTGGCAAGAGGCGCGGTTTGGGCAAGAATGAAGATACACCGCCCCGCTTGCGTGTGGTCCGTAAGTTTGCCTGGTTGCCACGCTCATCGCGCCGGCACCATGTCTGTTACGCGCAATTTAATGGACTTTCGCCGCAAGCCGTCTCGTAATCGAGGCCGGAATCCGTCGAACTGGCGGGCGCCTGCCTCTGGTCGCCTCAGACGGAGCCGATAATGAGTCGACCATTTTCGCGGTTCGTGATCTGCGCGATCCTTGTTTTCGGTTTGCAGGGCTGCAGCGAGAAGAAGCAGGAAGCGACCGAACAACCGGTCCGCGGACTGCGCGCCTACAAGGTTGCCGCAAAGACCGAGAGCCGCGTTCGTCGTTTTCCCAGTGTCCTGCAGCCGGTGGATGTCAGCAGCCTTTCATTCGAAATTCCCGGGCAATTAAAAGCCGTTACCCTCACCGTCGGTCAAAAAGTACAATTGGGGGACGTGCTGGCAGAAATCGACCCACGGTCGCTCCAGACGCAGGTCGAGCAGGCCAGCGCGGGCGTGCAGCAGGCACAAGCGCAGTTGGATAACGCGGATGCGGATTTCAAGCGTAAGGAAGAACTGCTTAAGAGGGGAGTTGCTACGCAAGCCGTATTCGATCAATCTAAGGCCGCTCTGCTCAGCTCCAGGGCTCAACTCGACCAGGCGCAGCGTCAGCTCGAATTGGCAAATCATAACCTTGACCGAAGCAAGCTTCTGGCGCGGTTCTCCGGCACCATCGCTCGCGTCGAGGTCAAGTCGTTTGCACAGGTCGCGGCCGGACAACCGATCGTAACGCTGTACAGTGACGACCGCTTCGAGATGTCGTTCCTGGTGCCGTCACCGACATTCCAAAGTCTCGCGGTTGGACAGGTGGTCAACGTCAAAGTCGCCGACATGCCCGATCTTTCGCTCAAAGGTGAAATCAGCGAGCTCGGATCTAAAGCCGAGCAGGTATCGGCCTTTCCGGTCGTGGTCCGGCTTGAGAATAGTGTCGCCGGTTTGAACGCCGGCATGTCGGTCGAGGTTACAATCGAAGAGCCATTGATCGGCGGCCGAAGCGGCTTTTTGGTGCCACTCAACGTCCTTGCGCCTGAGGGCGGCAAGGAGTTGCAGGGCACCGGCGTCGTATTCCTCTATGATGGCGGAAGCTCGACGGTCAAAAAACACGTCATCACCCTGGGAGGCGTACGTGACAATCGTCTGGTGGTAACCCAGGGTCTTAGCGCGGGCGATATCGTCGCGTCCGCAGGGGTGTCATACCTGATCGACGGACAAACGGTGAAGCTTCTTCCCTTCCTGGAGCAGACCCCTTGAATCTCCTCACGCGATTTGGTCTGGCGCGATCCCGCTTCACCATTGCAGTGATGATCAGCCTCCTACTCGCCGGGATCGTTCTTTTTCCGAATTTCCCGAAGCGAGAAGACCCCGTCATCGTGATCCGTACAGCGGTGGTGTCGGCGCTATTTCCGGGAATGGCGCCAGAGCGTATGGAAAACCTCGTTGGCATCCCGATCGAGCGCAAAATTCGAGAACTTGCTGAGGTCAAAGATATCAGGACGCTCGTGGGCGAAGGTTCGCTGATCATCTACGTCGATCTGAAAGACGACGTCGGCAACGTCACTGCCACCTGGCAGCGGCTTCGCGACAAGATGGGCGACGTCAAGATCGAGCTCCCTGACGGCGTCATCGGCCCTTCCGTCAATAGCGACTTTGGCGACGTTGCGATTGCGACCATCGCGATCACGGGCGAGGGCTTCTCCGAACGGGAGATGAAGGATGTCGCGGACGATTTCCGCAAGAAACTCTACCAGCTGACGGGTATCTCAAAGATCGAACTGTTCGGCATCCAGGAAGAACGGGTTTGGCTTGAGCTGGACACGCGGAAACTCGCGGCTGTCGGTGTGCAAGTGAACACGCTGATCAAGGACCTTCAGGGACAAAACGTCGTCCTGCCTTCCGGAAACATCAATGCGGACGGGACGCGCCTGCTGCTGGAGACGTCCGGAGATTTTCCGAACGTGCGCGCGATAGAAACGATGCTCACCCGGATCGGAACCACCGACAGCTTGCTGAGGCTCGCCGATCTGGTCACCGTTCGCCGGGGCTACGTCTCGCCGAAGACCAAACCGATCTACTTCAATGGGCGTCCCGCCGTCGTCCTCAGTGTCATCATGCAGCCCGATCAGGACGTCAACCAGCTCGGCCAAAAGCTCCGCGCGGCGGCGAGCGAATACCAAGAACGGCTTCCGATAGGATACGTGATCGATTTCGCCGCGTACCAGGCCGATCAGGTCCGCGCCTCCGTCAACTCCGCTCTGTCAAATGTGGGACAGACCTTCATCGTCGTCGCGGGGCTTGTTGTGCTCTTTCTCGGTCTGCGAGCAGGAATGGTTGCCGCGATGATCGTTCCCTTCGCCGTCATGTTTTCGCTGGTGGGCATGCGTGCGCTCGGTATCGCGCTCGAACAGGTATCGATTGCCGCCATCATCATCGCACTTGGCCTGTTGGTCGACAATGGCGTGGTGATCGTTGAGGATATCGTCAGCCGGATCGATCGCAGCATGCCCGCTCAGGAAGCCGGCCTTGCGTCGGGCGAGCAGTACGCACTTCCGCTCCTGATCTCCTCCATAACCACCATCGCGGCCTTTCTGCCCCTGTTTCTCCTGTCGGGATCATCAGGCGAATACGCTTTTTCGCTGGCTGCAGTTGTTGCCTTGACCCTGGGCGGCTCGTGGCTTGCCGCGCTCTATATCCTGCCGGCGCTCACCGTTTGGCTCATTGGCGGCGGGACCGCGTCAAGAAATGAAGATGCTCCTGCTTCACGTATGCAGCAGCTCTACGCCGCCACGCTGCGTTCCGCTCTCCGCTTCTCGCCCATTGTGTTGGCCGTGTGCATCGTGATGGTCGTGTTCGCGGTGACGCTGTTCGGTCGTGTTCCCAAGCAGATGTTCCCGCTCAGCGAACGCAATCAGTTCCTCATCTACATGAACATGCCGGATGGGACCGACATTTCCCAAACCGAGGCCCGATCGCTCGAGATTTCCAAATGGCTTGGGAACACGGCGGCCAATCCAGAGATAGCGAGCCATATCCTCTATGTCGGAGATGGCGGTCCGAGATTCTACTTGACGCTGACCCCGGTTGCGCCGGATCCCGCATCGGCCTTCTTCCTGATCAATACGAAAGACTACGAGGGCGCGGTGCGGGCCGCCGATCGCGCATGGAATTATCTCTATGCCGATCATCCGGAGGCGCGTTTCAAGATCAAACGGCTCGCGATGGGGTCGGTGGAATCGGGCATCGTTGAGGTGGAAATCGCGGGCCCCGATGCCGATCGTCTCCTTACACTCGGCGCCCGCGTACGATCGCTGTTTCAAGCGGCTCCCGGCATCCGTGACAACGATGACGATTGGGGCAACAAGATCTTGAAGGTCGTCATCGAGATCGATCAGGATCGGGCTCGGCAGCTCGGAATAACGTCGGAAGATATCACGCAGCTCCTGAATACGTACTTTAGCGGCTCCGCAGTCTCGATTTATCGCGAAGGCGATAATCTCATCCCGATCGTACTCCGCGCCGGAGCGTACACCTCTCAGAGTCTGGAAGGTCTCACCAGCGCGACCTTCGCGAAGAATGGCGGACTGATCCCCTTGGCACAAGTCGCCAGATTGAAACCGGGTTTCGATCTTGCGCGCATCCGCCGCAAAAATCAGGAACGCACCCTGACTGTCAGTGCCCGGAGCACTTCTTTGACCGCCGGCAACTTACTGGATGCAATACGCCCAGGCTTGCAGGCACTGGATCTTGACGGGGGGTATCATATCAACTTCGGCGGCGAACTCCAGAAGAGCGGGGAGACCAACCAGAAACTCGTCGCTGGATTTCCGATCGCCCTGGGCGTCATGGTGCTCGCGATTATCCTGCAATTCAACTCGTTCCGCCGCACTCTCCTGACGTTCATGAGCATACCGTTGATATTGATAGGGATTCCCTTCGGCTTGTTGGCGACGGGTCAACCACTCTCGTTTTTCGGCACGCTTGGCATTATCAGTCTTTCCGGGATTATCATCAATAATGCCATTGTGTTGATCGACCAGATTGATATCGAGCGCGCTCAGCTGGATCTGCGAGAGGCGATCGTTGCTGCGTCGGAAAAGCGCTTGCGTCCGATACTGCTGACATCGGCCACGACCGTTCTTGGACTGGCGCCGATGGCGATCGCCGGCGGCGCGTTGTGGCAACCTATGGCGGTGCTCATGATGTCGGGGCTTGCTATTGCTTCGTTGTTGACGCTGTTCTTCGTTCCTGCCGGCTACTTCCTGCTTTTCCGGTACAACAAGCCTGGCTACTCGGCCCACGGAAAATCGAGAGCTGGCGTTCAATGAGCCAGAGTGATCCGGTTCTGATCGATCTTGCCCTCCAGGGCGGCGGCTCCCATGGGGCGTTCACCTGGGGGGTGCTGGATCGGTTGCTTGAGGAGAACTGGCTTCGCGTTGCTGGCATAACCACCGGCGCGAACGGCGGTGATTGCGTATTCCTTCGTGTCAAGGAGGAGGGTTCCGAGGAATGCTTGGCCTTATGGAACGTTGACGCGCAATCCGATCGCAGGAAAAGAGACGGCGGAGCATTGATGGATCGTCTGCGATCGGCTGGTTATTTTGAGGTTCGCCGAATGAGCCGTTATGGAATGACCGCTTCTGGCGGATGCTGTTGAAAAAGTCTTTCCTGGCTGACGAACAAAATTTTGTTGCGGCTAACTGGATTCCATTTAGCCGGAAAATGCGCTAGTTGTTGGGACCAAAGCAAAAAGGCCCGGCATTGCTGCCGGGCCTTGCCTATTTTGAGCTCTGAACGGTTGGACTTAGAAATCCATACCACCCATGCCGCCCATGCCGCCGCCCGGAGGCATGCCGGCGCCGCCCGAATTCTTCTTCGGCACTTCGGCCACCATGGCTTCGGTGGTGATCAGCAGTGCCGCAACCGAAGCTGCGTTCT
>DATNMT010000105.1:0-7554 GCA_035602495.1 Bradyrhizobium sp. | reverse complement strand
GTTCCCAAAGGCTATGAATCGCTGCTGCCCTATTTGCGCGACGACAAAGCGTTGCGCGCAAAATTCTTCCACCGGCTGCACGCGATGTTCTTCTTCGGTGCGGCGCTGTCGCCGTTCGTCTGGAACAGCCTCGACGAACTCGCCGTGCAGGAAAAAGGTTTTCGCGTCCCGATGCTGACCGGGCTCGGCGCCACCGAAACCGCGCCGTTCTTCATGTCGGTCAATCCTGTCACCAGCCGCTCCGGCCATGTCGGGCTTCCCGTGATCGGCAACGACGCCAAACTCGTTCCCAACAACGGCAAGCTGGAGGTCCGCGCCAGGGGGCCGAACGTCACGCCGGGCTATTGGCGGCAGCCGGAACTGACCGCGAAGGCCTTCGATGAGGAAGGCTTTTACAAGTTCGGCGACGCGATCAAGCCCGCAGACATTGACGATTTCCACGCCGGCTTCGACTTCGACGGCCGCATCGCCGAGGATTTCAAGCTTGCCAGCGGCACCTGGGTCAGCGTCGGGCCGCTGCGGGCGCGCTTCATCGCGGCCTGCGCGCCGCTGGTGCGCGACGTCGTCATCGCCGGCATCAACCGCGACGAGGTCTCGGCGCTGGTGATCCTCGATCTCGACGGCTGCCGCCTGATCAATCCGACGCTGCCATCGGACGATCTGGCCGCCACCGCCGCGGATACCTTGATCCGCGACGCCTTTCGCGAACGATTGACGAAATTTCTTTCGACCGCGACGGGATCGTCGACGCGGATCACCCGCGCGATTCTGCTGGATACGCCGATGTCGATCGACCGCGGCGAGGTCACCGACAAGGGCTCGATCAACCAGCGCGCGGTGCTTGATGCGCGCGCCGGCATGATCGAGCAGCTTTATTCGCCAACGCCGGCAGAACACGTGATAACGCTTTAGCCAACCGACACAGAAAAATTCGCCAGGGAGAGAATCGTGCAATTGAAGGACCAGGCCGCCATCGTCACCGGCGGCGCATCGGGACTGGGCGCCGCCACCGCGCGCCGGCTGGCCGCACAAGGCGCCAAGGTCGCGGTCTGCGATCTCAATGCCAAGCTCGCCGAGAGCGTCGCTGCCGAGATCGGCGGCGTCGCGGTGATCTGCGACGTGGCCGACGCCGCTTCCGCGGAAGCCGCCGTGGTCGCCGCGGCCAAGGCGCACGGCCCGGCGCGAGTGCTGATCAATTGCGCCGGCATCGGCGTGGCCAAACGGGTGATCGGCCGCGACGGGCCGATGCCGCTCGCCGATTTCGACAAGGTGATCAAGATCAATTTGATCGGCTCCTTCAACATGCTTCGGCTCGCGACCGCCGAAATGTCGAAGCTGGAGCCGCTGTCGACCGGCGAGCGCGGCGTCGTCATTTGCACCGCATCGGTCGCGGCCTATGACGGCCAGATCGGGCAGGCGGCCTATTCGGCTTCCAAGGGCGGCATCGTTGGCATGACCTTGCCGATCGCGCGCGAACTGGCGCAGTTCGGCATCCGCGTCCTGACGATTGCGCCCGGCCTGTTCCTCACCCCGCTGCTCGCCAATCTGCCGCAGGAGGCGCAGGATTCGCTTGCCGCGGCAATCCCGTTCCCGCGCCGGCTCGGCCACGCCGACGAGTTCGCTTCGCTGGCGATGCACATGATCGACAACCCCTATCTCAACGGCGAAGTGGTGCGGCTCGACGCCTCGCTGCGCATGGCGCCGAAATAAGGTCGTTCGCATGTTCGTGCATCGCCGCGATGTGCAGATCCAGTGGGGCGACTGCGACCCCGCCAACATCGTCTATTACCCGCGCTATTTCGCGATGTTCGACGATTCGACCTCGATCATGTTCGAGGCCGCCGGCTTCTCCAAGCAGGACATCATCAAAAAATACGGCCTGGTCGGCATTCCCATGGTCGACACCCGGGCGAAATTCTACATCGCCTCGACCCATGGCGACTGGATCACGATCGAAAGCCGGGTAGAGAGTTTCAAGCGTTCGAGCTTCGAGGTCACCCACAAGGTGTTCAAGGGCGAGCGGCTTGCGATCGAGGCGTTCGAAACCCGGGTGCTGGTCGGCCGCCACCCCGACGATCCGGCGCGGCTGAAATCAGCGGCCATGCCGGAGGAAATCATTGCAAAATTCATGCAGGGCTGACGCGAATTGTGATCTAGGCTAGAGAACAACATCAGGGAGGAACGAATGAAGAAACTGTATCTGTCGGCCGCCATCGCCGCAGCGTCGCTCGCGCTGCCGGGTTCGCCGGCACTGGCGCAGACCAATGAGATCACCATCGGCATCACCCTTACGACGACGGGACCTGGCGCGGCGCTCGGCATTCCCGAGCGCAACGCGCTGGATTTCGTGCCCAAGGAGATCGCCGGCGTGCCGCTCAAGGTGATCGTGCTCGACGACGGCGGCGATCCGACCAACGCCACCACCAATGCGCGGCGTTTCGTCACGGAATCCAAGGCCGACATCATCATGGGCTCGTCGATCACGCCGCCGACAATTGCGGTGTCCAACGTCGCCAACGAGGCCGGCATTCCCCATATCGCTCTCTCGCCGTTCCCGATCACGCCGGAGCGCACCAAATGGTCGGTGTCGATGCCGCAGCCAATCCCGATCATGGGCAAGGTGGTGTACGAGCACATGAAGGCGCATAACGTCAAAACCGTCGGCTATATCGGCTACTCCGATTCCTACGGCGATCTCTGGTTCAACGATTTCAAGTCGCAGGGCGTGGCGATGGGCATGTCGCTGGTCGATGAAGAACGCTTCGCGCGGCCGGATACGTCGGTGACCGGGCAGGTGCTGAAGCTGGTCGCCGCCAATCCCGACGCGATCCTGGTCGGCGCTTCCGGCACCGCGGCGGGCCTGCCGCAGAAGGAGCTGCGGGATCGCGGTTACACGGGCCTGATCTACCAGACCCACGGCGCCGCCAGCATGGACTTCATCCGCATCGCCGGTGCGGCGGCGGAGGGTGTGCTGATGGCGTCGGGTCCGGTGATGGATCCCGAGGATCAGCCCGATAGCGCGCTGACCAAAAAACCGGGAATGGCGCTGGACAAGGCCTATGAGGCCAAATACGGCCCCAACAGCCGCAGCCAGTTCGCCGGCCATTCCTACGATGCCTTCCTGGTTCTGCAACGCATCATCCCGGTCGCGTTGAAAACCGCAAAACCCGGCACGCCGGAATTCCGCGAGGCGATCCGCCAGGCCCTGCTCAGCGAACGCGAAATCGCCGCCAGCCAGGGTGTCTACAACTTCACCGACAAGGACCGCTACGGCCTCGACGACCGCTCACGGATTTTGCTCACGGTGAAGGACGGGAAATACGTGCTGGCGAAGTAAGGCGAGGCCCTTGGTCTCATCCGTCATGGCCGGGCTTGTCCCGGCCATCCACGCCTTTCCTTAAGAAAGCAAGACGTGGATGCCCGCGACGAGCGCGGGCATGACGATGAGGGTTGTTGTTGGCGCTTAAATTGCTCTCTCGCCTTCGTGCGTGAACCCGAGATAGCTCGCCGCCACACGCGCGTTGGCGGCGATGTCGCTTGCCGGGCCGTTCAGGATGAATTCGCCGAGCTCCATCACATAGGCGCGGTCAGCGATCTGCAGGGCGGCTTGCGCGTTTTGTTCGACCAGCAGCACCGAGACGCCGGACGCGCGCAATTCGCCGATGGTTCGGAAAATGTCGGCGACGACGATCGGGGCCAAACCAAGACTGGGCTCGTCCAGCATCAAGAGTTTTGGCGCGCCCATTAGCGCCCGGCCCATCGCCAGCATTTGCTGCTCGCCGCCCGAGAGCGTGCCGGCGAGCTGCCGGCGGCGCTCCTTCAGCCGCGGAAACAGCGTGTAGACCCGCTCGAACGATCTTGCCGCCACCGCCCTGGCGATCCGGAAGGCGCCGAGCTCGAGATTGTCCTCGACGCTCATGGTGGCGAACAATTCGCGATGCTCGGGCACCAGGCTGAGGCCCGCCGCGACGCGATCCTCGATCTCGAGCCACGCCACGTCCTGACCCGCAAAGACGACGCGGCCCTTCAGCGGCAGGATCCCCATGATGGCGTTGAGCAGCGTGGTCTTGCCGGCGCCGTTGGCGCCGATGATGGTGACGATCTCGTTGTCGCCGACCTCCAGCGACACCGAACGCACGGCCTCGACCTTGCCATAGGCGGCATGCGCATCCGCGACCCGCAACAGCGCGCTCATGCCGCCGCTCCGAGATAGGCTTTGATCACTTCGGGATCGGTCTTGATCGCCTCCGGCGTGCCTTCCGCGATCTTGGTGCCGAAGTCGAGCACCACGACGCGGTCGGCGAGATCCATCACAAATCCCATGTCGTGCTCCACCAGCAGCACCGACATGCCGCCGTCGCGCAAGGTGCGCAACAGGCCCGCGAGCCGCTGCTTCTCCAGATGCCGCAAGCCCGCGGCCGGCTCGTCGAGCAGCAGCAGCATCGGGTCGACGCAGAGCGCGCGCGCGATCTCGACGATGCGCTGCTGGCCGAGCGACAGGCTCCCCGCCGGCTGGTCGATCTGGTCGGCCAGGCCGACGCGCTCGATCTGGCGCGCGGCTTCCGCCAGCAATCTTGCCTCGTCGGCGCGGTCGAGGCGGAACATGCTGGCGAGCGCGCCGGCGTGCCCGCGCAGATGCGCGCCGATCGCGACGTTCTCCAAAACCGTCATGTCCGGCACCAGTTTGACATGCTGGAAGGTTCGGGCGATGCCGAGTTTTGCCACCTGCTGCGGCGGGGCGTTGTCGATGTTCTTGCCGAGCACGGCGATGGTGCCGCCGGATTTTGTCAGCACGCCGGTGATCAGGTTGAAGGTCGTGCTTTTTCCCGCGCCGTTCGGTCCGATCAGCGCCACGATCTCGCGGGCCTGGACATCGAACGAGACGTCGTTGACGGCGATCACGCCGCCGAATTGTTTTCGCGCATGATCGACCTGCAGCAGCGCCGCGGGCGCGCCGGGGGCTCTGACCCGCGCCGGCAACACCAGCGAGGTGTCCGGCCGCCTGCGGGTTGGCCTGAACGGCAGCCGCGCCATCAGCCAGGGCCAGACCCCGGTCGGCGCCAGCTGCAACAGCGCGACCAGCAGGATGCCGAACACGATGGTTTCGAGCTGGCCCTGGCCGCCGAACACATACGGCAGATAGCTTTGCAGGATCTCTTTCAGGATCACGACGATAGCTGCACCCAGCACGCCGCCCCAGACATAGCCGGCGCCGCCGACAACCGCGATGAACAGATATTCGATGCCGGCCTGCGCGCCGAACGGGGTCGGGTTGGCGGCGCGCTGGAAATGCGCATAGAGCCAGCCGGACAGCCCGGCCAGCACCGCGGCGTAGATGAACACCAGGAGCTTGGCGCGCGGCGTTTGCACGCCAAAGGCTTCGGCGGCGATGTGGCCGCGCCGCAACGCGCGGATGGCGCGGCCGGTGCGCGAGTCCAGCAGGTTCATGGTCAGCAGCGCCGAAACCAGCACCGCGATCCAGATCGCGAAGTAGATGGTGCCGGGGTCGATCATCTTGAAAGCGCCGATCGAAAGCGGCGGGATCGCGGAGATGCCGTCGTTTCTTCCCAGGAATTCCAGCTTGCTGAAGAGATAAAACAGGCCGAGGCCCCAGGCGATGGTGCCGAGCGGCAGATAGTGGCCCGACAGCCGTACCGTGACCAGGCCGAGCAGGACAGCGGCAACGCCAGAGACGATCAGCGACATCGGCAGCGTCAGCCACGGCGAGACGCCGTAAGCGGTCGTCAGCACCGCCGTCGTATAGGCGCCAAAACCGCAGAACGCCGCCTGGCCGAACGAGGTGAGGCCGCCGACGCCGGTCAGCAGCACCAGCCCCATCGCCACCAGCGCGGCAAGTCCGATATTGTCCAATAGCACGATCCAGAACGGCGGCATGCCGGGCACGAACGGGATCGCCGCCATGACGAGAGCGAACACGATGATGGGCAGCCGCTCGCGCATCGCGGTCAGTCCTTCTCTTCCTCGACCGCCGGCGCCGCCAGCGACCGCAGCACGAGAACCGGAAGGATCAGGGTAAAGACGATGACCTCCTTGAAATTGCTGGCATAGAACGAGGAGAAGGCTTCGACCGAGCCGACCACCAGGGCTGCGACCGCGGTCAGCGGATAGCTCACGAGCCCGCCGATGATCGCGGCGATAAAACCTTTCAAGCCGATCAGGAATCCGGTGTCGTAATACAGCGTCGTGATCGGCACGATCAGGATGCCCGAGATCGCGCCGATCACCGAGGCCAACAGGAAGGCGATCTGTCCCGACAGCGTGGTCCGGATGCCCACGAGCCGCGCGCCGAGGCGATTGACCGCGGTGGCGCGCAACGCCTTGCCGTAGAGCGTCAGGCCGAAGAACAGCCAGAGGCCGATAATGAAGGCGATGGTGATGGCATAGACCGCCAGGCTCTGGCCGGTGAAGCGCAATGGGCCGATGGTCAGGGCCGCTTCCGCCAGCGGCGGGCCACGCTGGCCTTCGGCGCCGAAAAACACCAGCCCAAATCCCTGCAGCGCCAGATGGCAGCCGACCGAGGCGATCAAGAGCACCAGCACCGACGTGTGCGCCAGCGGCTGAAACGCGATGCGATAGAGAAACAGCCCGATCGATGCCACGATCATCAGCGACAGCGCGATGCTGACGCCGGTCGGGGGGCGATGTCCGGCGAACCAGAAAGTCAACGCAAGGATGACGGAAGGCAGCACGATATTGACCGCGAAGGCGCGCACGACCGCCTTCAGATGCGGCGACCTGCGCATGGCGAACAGATCAAGACAAAACGCGGCGATCCCCATCGCCAGTGCCAGCCGCGCGGTGCCCGGCATCTGGCCCGACGACAGCGAGGCATAGGTCAGCGCGCCATAGGTGACGAACTCGCCTTGCGGAATCAGGATCACGCGGGTCACGGCGAACACCAGCACCAGCGCAAGCCCGAGCAGCGCATAGATCGCGCCGTTGGTGATGCCGTCCTGCAGCAGGAACAGCATGATCGTCGTGTTCAAGACCGGACGCTCCCCCTTGATAATCGGGCCGGCTGCCGCGCCTTACGAAGGCATCGCCGGTCCGATAACAGCAGTTGAAACAGGCTGGCGATATTTGATATGGTGAATAACAATTATTAATTATAACCTCAAGGCCCGGCCGATATTGCCGGAGCTTTTGGGCAGCCTAGCCCGGATTGCGAGCGTCGAGCGATGCCTGTTTCCAAAACCGCAACGGTCGATGCCGCCAGGACCTCCCGCGCCCGCAAGGAGCCCGCCGAGGCGCCGGCGGAAAGCTCGGCACTGCAGATGGGCGAATTGTCGGAGCTGCTCGGCTATTCGCTCAAGCGCGCGCAACTGAAGATTTTCGAGGATTTCCTGCGCTGCGTCGCGCCGCTGCAGCTGACGCCGGCGCAGTTCTCGGTGCTGTTGCTGCTCGACAGGAATCCCGGCCGCAACCAGACCGAAATCGCCAATACGCTCGGCATCCTCAGGCCGAATTTCGTCGCGATGCTCGACGGGTTGGAGAGCCGCGACCTCTGCGCGCGGATCCGCTCGACCAACGATC
>DATNMT010000085.1:0-11444 GCA_035602495.1 Bradyrhizobium sp. | reverse complement strand
CCGCAAGGCCGCCGACGAAGATCACCGCGATCAGGCTGAACAGGCCGGGCCGCGAGACCATGCGCACCGCGATCCAGTAGCAGAAATTGCGCAGCATCTGGACGCCGGCGTCGGCGCCCTGGAATTTCACCGCGAACACCTTTTCGTTGCGCACGAACAGCACCCCGAACACCGGCACCAGCGAGAGTACCGCGATCAGCGCGATGACGGTGGCGGCAAGCCCGGCCTCGCCGAATTTGCGGATCAGGTCGGAGTTGGAGAATTGCAGCGCGATGAACGAAATGCCGGCGGTGCCGTGGGTGAGCACGCAGGCCGGCCCGACCACCAGCACGGCGTTCCTGAACGCAGTGTATTTGTCCTGGCCCGCGATCAGCCGGTCGCGCGCGGCGAACGTCAGCTGCATCGAATCCGAGAAACTGATCACCATGATCAGCGGCGTCATCACGTTCAGGAACATATTGAGATTGAAATTGGCCCAGCCGAGGCCGCCGAGCGCCAATATGATCGCGATGATCGGCGGGAACGCGGCCACCACCATGAACGATATCTTGCGGAAGAAGATGATTGCGATGATGCACCCGGCCAGGATGCCGAGGATGTTGTAGGTCAGCCCATCGCGCTTGACCGCGTTGCGGATTTCGAGCTGCATGACGGGAACGCCCGACAGCTCCGCGTTGAGGCCGCTTCCCGCGAGATCTTCGGCCATCGCCTTGCGAATATCGCCGACCGTCCTGGTAAGCTTGTTGCTGGCGACCACGTCGGGTTCGAGCGACAGCACGATCAGCGCCAGCGTGCCGTCCTCCGACAACAGCTTGCCGCGGATGATCTCGTTGGATTTGACGGTCTCGATGAATTTGTCGTAGTCGGCGCCCTGCGGCAGTTCCGAGGGGAACAGCGCCGCCGGCAGCTTGCCGGGCGCCGGCGCCTGGCGCGCCGAGAACAGCGAAATGATGCCGCGGGTACCCTCGACGAGCTGCAGGTCGGTGACGAGGTCGCGCAGTTTTTCGAGGTTTTCGCGCTTGAGCAGCGTCTTGCCCTCGACCACCACCAGCACGTCGAATTCGACCGCCGGGAAGCGCTTGGTTTCCGCCTCGTATTGCCGATAATCCTTCGAATTGGACCGGAATAGCTGGCTGAGCGAGTCGTCGATCTTGATGCGGTCGATGCCGAACACCGCGCCGATCAACAGGCCGACCAGGACGATGCAGGACAGGATCGGCGCCTGAAGCGCGATCAGCCCCAGTCGCTCCAGTCCGAAGGCGATGCTGCCCATCGGCCGCTGCTCGATCTTCTCGACATGCACCTCACTGTCGCTGTTCTTTTCGAGCATGCCCTGTCCAGTCCTCACATCGGCTCAATTTTATAGCTTAAAATCCGGGGCGCGAATGAGGCCTCGACGGGCCCTGTCCGATCGGCGCTAGCCCTTGAAAACATGCGGTAAATTTGCCGCGACAGATGTAGCAGGTCTTGACCGCGTCTCGCAAGCGCGAGAGCCGGCGTAAATCGCGGCGTCCACGGCGATATCGGCCGGAAGTCTCCAATTTGTGACGTCAAATTGAATTCGAGGCGATGTGCCGGGGCGTTTGCGCCCCGCTTTCATCCTTGAGCGCGACGCCGGTCACGCCCCTCGCGAGCCCCTCGCGAATCAGCCACGCAATCCGGTGAGCGGCTTCGTCATAGCCAAGCCCGGCGCCGTGGATGTTGGAGACGCAATTGCGCGCGGCATCGGTGAGGCCCACCTTCGGCGCATAGGTCAGGTAGGCGCCGAGGCTGTCCGACGCCGACAGCCCGGGCCGCTCGCCGATCAACACCACCATCATTTGCGCACCAGCGAGAGCGCCGATCTCGTCGCCGAGCGCAACCCGTGCGCCTCTTGCAACCGCGGTGCGGCCGATTTCGATTCCGTCGGCGGCAAGGTACGGGATGAGGCTGCGGACGACGTGAACGGCATGCGCGTTGACCGCGGTCGGCGACAGGCCATCGCCGATCGCGATCGCGAGCCGGCACGCCCCGCCATCACCGGTCGCCAGCCGCTGCCGCGAGGCCTGATCGAGCGTCCGCCCGAGGTCGGGACGCCTGAGATAATCCTTGCGGTCGGGCGCCCGGCTGGAGACTTCGATGGCCTCGAGACCGAGATCGTGGAGGCCCGTGATCATGGCCGGCACATCGAAGGCGGCATGAACGGCGTCGCGGGCGCGCGCATGATCGAGCGTGAAGTCGAGGAGCGCCTCGGTCGGCAGGCTGGCGCCGCTGCGGCCAAGCCCGACCCGCGCCGGCGTCAGCGCGCGCAGATCCGTCAGCGGTCGGGACGGCGGCGCCGGCGTCTTCATGTTGGCTTACTCGGCGGGGACCGCCGCCTCGCGCAGCCTGATCGAATAGTTGGAGGCGTTCTGCTGACCGCCCGACGCCGCGCGCGCGAACATGATCAGGTGGTGGGCGATCATCGCCGAACCGATCAGGCCTTCGATATCGCCGCGCCGCAATTGTCGCAACGCGAACTTCCAGAACACTTTCCTGTAGTCGCCGAGCACGCCGACCTTCCAGAAAATATTGCGCAGCATGATCAGGCCGCGCCTGATATTGGCCCAGCTTTTCATTTCCGGGCTGACCGGCACTTTCAGCCGGTTGGCGTAAGTGAAATCGCACTGGTACTGGTAGCGCGCAAACAGCTTCTCCGGCTGGTAGGCGGCTTCCATGCACTTGCGCCACGAGCTGACGACCTGGTCGTAGGGCAACAGGAAGTCGACATTGGAGTCGCGGCTGTCGTCATCGATCAGCCGACCCTCGCGCTCCAGGCGATCCCACAATGGCGTTTTCGGCAGCGCCTGCAGGAGATTGATCGTCAGCAATGGAATCCGGGATTGGTCGACAAAGGCGAGCAACGCATCGCCGGTTTCGGGCTTGTCGGTATCGAGCCCCATGATGATGCCGGACACCACTTCCATCCCGTAGCGGTTGATGGTGTGGATGCCTTCCATGATCGGGACCATCATGTTGTGGTCCTTGTGCATCGCCTTCAGCGCGTCCGGATCGGGGGTCTCGATGCCGCAGAACACGGTGACGAACATGGCCTCGCGCATCAGCTCGAGGATCTCGGGCCGCTTGGCGATGTTGAGCGTCGCCTCGCAGGCGAGCCGCGTGATGTAGCCGGTTTTCTTCTGCCATTCGACCAGATGCGGCAGCAGATCCAGCGCCGCCTTGCGGTTGCCGATGAAATTGTCATCGACGAAATACACCGTGTCGGTCATGCCGCATTCGCGCAGCTTGTCGAGTTCGGCGATGATCTGTTGCGGCGTCTTCAGGCGCGGATTGCGGCCGTAGAGACCCGGGATGTCGCAGAATTCGCACTGGTACGGACAGCCGCTCGAATACTGGATGCTGCCGAGCAGATATTTCCGGGTCTCGGCAAGCTCATAGGCCGGAATCGGAAAGTCGCTCATGGCGATACGGTCGGCGGTCTTCAGCACCACCTGCTGCCCGGGGCGCGACGGGTCGCGCGCCAGCCGCGCGAGCAGTTCATTGGTGGCGTCGCCGAGTTCGCCGACATGCAGATAGTCGAACGAGGGATAGTAGTCCGGGCAGGCGCTGACCGAGGGTCCGCCGATCGCCACCGCCAGATCGAACTGGTGCGCCCGCCGGCAGATGTCGTTCATCTGCTGGCGCTGGATGTGCATGCCGCTGACGAACACGGCCTCAGCCCACTGGAAATCCTCCGCCGTGGCCGGACGGATGTTTTCGTCGATGAAGCGGACCGGCCAGTTCGCGGGCAGATAGGCCGCGATCAGCAATAATCCCTGCGGCGGCATGAAGGCTTGGACGCCGTCGGTCAGGGGATAGGCGTATTCAAATGTACCAAACGACGAGGTGTAGCGCGGAAAGACGCACAGGATGCGCCGAACCGCCTCAATGCCCTCAAGTCTCATCGAACTTCCTCTGCGTGAGCCCGTAATTTAAGCACGCGCCTCGACGCTGGGCTATAATTTCCTCAAGATTGTGGCAACAGTTTTAAACCCTGAGACGGCCCAAAAGTGGCTTCGGTTCATATCTGAGAGGCGTTTTCGGCGATCAATTGCATCGCAAAATCGGGCAGCAACGCAGGGTTGCCGGACAGCCGGAAACCGGCGTCGGCAAGGCCGGCGCGAACCAGCCAGTCGTCGAATTCGGGCGCCCGCTTCAGGCCGAACAGGTCGCGGACGTAGAGCGCGTCGTGGAACGAGGTCGACTGGTAGTTCAGCATGACGTCGTCCGCCCCGGGCACCCCCATGATAAAGGTCACCCCGGCCGCGGCGAGCAGCGTCAGGAGATTGTCCATGTCGTCCTGGTCGGCCTCGGCGTGGTTGGTGTAGCAGACATCCACCCCAAGCGGCAGGCCGAGCAGCTTGCCGCAAAAGTGATCCTCGAGGCCGGCGCGGATGATTTCCTTGCCGTCATAGAGGTATTCCGGGCCAATGAAGCCGACCACGCTGTTGACCAGGAGCGGATCGAAGGCACGCGCGACCGCATAGGCGCGCGCTTCGCAGGTCTGCTGGTCGACGCCGTGATGGGCATTGGCCGACAGCGCCGAGCCCTGCCCGGTCTCGAAATACATCACATTGTTGCCGACGGTGCCGCGGCGCAGCGACAGTCCGGCCGCGCGGGCTTGCCCCAGCAGGGCGAGATCGACGCCAAAGCTGCGGTTGGCCGCCTCGGTGCCCGCGACCGACTGAAACACGAGATCGACGGGCACGCCCTGCTCGATCAATCCAAGCGTCGTCGTCACATGGGTCAGCACGCAGGCCTGGGTCGGAATCCCGAGCCGCGCAATGATCTCGTCGGTGAGCCGCAACAGGCCGCCAATCACCTTGGGATCGTCGCTTGCCGGATTGATGCCGATGCAGGCATCGCCCGACCCCAGCAGGATGCCGTCGAGGATCGAGGCGGAAATGCCCCTGAAGTCATCGAAGGGATGATTGGGCTGCAGCCGCGTGCTCATTCGCCCGCGCAAGCCTATGGTGTTGCGGAAGCTGGAGGTCACCTGGCATTTCTTCGCCACGAGAATCAGATCCTGATTACGCATCAGTTTCGAAACCGCGGCCGCCATTTCCGGAGTGATGCCGGCAGCGAGCTTGGCGAGAACCGGCGTCGTGGCCGCGTCCGACAGCAGCCAGTCGCGGAACGCGCCGACCGTCAGCGAAGCGATCGGTGCAAAGGCCGACGCGTCGTGGCTGTCGACAATCAGCCGGGTGACTTCATCCGCTTCATAGGGAATGACGGCTTCCTGCAGAAAATCCTTCAGCGGAACGTCCGACAGCGCAATCCGCGCCGCGATCATCTGCTCGGCGCTCTCGGCGGCGATCCCCGCGAGCCGGTCGCCGGAGCGAGGCGGCGTGGCCTTGGCCAGGAGATCGCGCAAGGTTTCGAAGACATGAGAGGTGGCATCGATGGTATGGCGATAGGCCATGGCGGCTCCAGGCCATCAGCGTCGTGCGCGCGATGGCTGCAGCAAGACTATCAGCCGAACGGATGCTATGCAGCCCGGACCGTGGCGAGAAATTTGCCCACCTCGGCCTTCAGGCGCTTGTTTTCGTTGGAAAGCAGCTGCGCGGACGAAAGCACCTGGGACGAGGCCGAGCCGGTGTCGCCGGCGCCGCGGTTGACGTCGGCGATGCTGGTCGCGACCTGAGTGGAGCCACGCGCCGCCTGCTGCACGTTGCGGGCAATCTCCTGCGTCGCGGCGCCCTGTTCCTCGATGGCGGCCGCAATCGCCGCGGCGATTTCGGAAACCCGCCCGATCGTGCCGCTGATTTCCTTGATGGCGACGACCGAGTCCTGCGTTGCCGCCTGCATGCCGGCAATCTGCGTCGAGATTTCACTGGTGGCCCTGGCGGTCTGCGAGGCGAGCGCCTTGACTTCCTGTGCCACCACCGCAAAGCCGCGGCCGGCGTCGCCGGCACGCGCGGCCTCGATGGTGGCGTTGAGTGCCAAAAGGTTGGTCTGCTCGGCGATCGTGGTGATCAGTTTGGTGACGTCGCCGATGCGGCTTGCGGCAAGCGACAGTTCGGCGATCCGTGCGTCGGTCTTTTGCGCCTGATAGACCGCCTCGTTGGCGATCCTGTTGGAGTCCGAGACCTGGCGTCCGATTTCGTTGATGGAGCCGGCCATCTCCTCCGTCGCGGAAGCGACCGACTGCACGTTGGCAGAGGTCTCTTCCGAAGCCGACGCGACCACGGTCGAGAGCTGCTGGGTTGCCGTGCTGCTCCTGGTCAGGATAACCGCGGAACGTTCCAGTTCGCTGGAAGCGGAGCCGACGATCTCGATGATACTGCCGACCGCAGCCTCGAAGCTGTCAGCCAGATTATGAAGCTCGGCACGGCGGGCTTTCGCCAGCTCCCGATTCTTTTCCTCACGCTCGGCGGTCTCACGCTCCGCCTTGGCGAGCGCCTGCAGCTTGAATTCCTGAACTGCGTGAGCCATCTGGCCGACTTCGTCGCGGCGATCGAGGCCCGGCAGCTGAACTTCGAAATTCCCGGCCGCGAGCTCGCGCATCGCCTTTGACATCGCAACCACCGGGCGCGAAATGTTACGACCGATCAGGAAGGAAACGATGACGCCGAGGAAGGCCGCCGCAAGGACGGCCATCAGCGTCAGCTGCTGTCGCTCCAGCTTCATCCCGGCACGCGCGATCTCGCGATTCTTGCTTTCGCTGCTGTCCGTGATCAGGTCATCGGTGAGTTTTTCGAGATCGGCAAAACTCTGCTCGGCGCCCCTGATGAACATCAGCGCCGATCCGGCATCGCCGTCGGCCATATCGATCGCGTTTTTCGATTTCTTGAGATAGCTGGCAACGGCCGCGTTCAGCTTTTCAAGGGTTTGCGGCTTGAAATCGCCATGCGTGCGCTCTACCGCCTTCAGGGCCTCCGCAATCCTGGCGGCGGCGGCGGTGGCCTCCTTGACCATGGCCTCGACCTTTTTCTCATCCTTTTCATTGGCTGCGGTAGCCGTAAGACGATACAGCCTGGCATGCGCCGTCCACGCCGCGGTGGTAAGGTCGCTCACAAGCTCCGACTGCCGTACCGGTCCCGATACCAGCGCATCGACCGCGGCCTGGTTCGACTGCAGCGCTTGCAAGGCGTAAGCGCCGACCCCGACCAGAAACAGTATCAGGAACGCCGGCGCGAGCTGGACCTTCCAGGACAAGCCGAGATTTTTGATCCAGCCGAACATGTCAACCCTTCAATGCGACGATCGTCGTGCAACGCTGATGTCGTATCAGGATTTGTAAATGCCTGCGCACACGGCAGTGTTATCGAGTCTTTCGCAATACATGGTTTTCGGCTCGACCTTCTTGTCCACCGGATTGACGAACTTGTAGTCCTGCCAGAATGAGGGCTGCTTGGTGGCCATCTCGACGCGCTCCTTGACGAACAGCTTGCCGTCGACGTCCTGCGCATCGATCATGTCCTTGCCGACGAACTTTGGGTTCGAGCCGTGGGCCAGCACCTTGCCGTCGAGCTGATAGACGACAACGTACAAATCGCGATCGATGAATTTGGCGTCCTTGCCGGTAAACGCAGCATAGGCCTTTTCAGGATCTTCCTTGATGAAGGCGACCGCCTTCTTGACCATCGCGACGGCATCGTCCTTGTTCGCGCCATCCGCCGCAGCGGCCCCGACGAAAACGAACGTGACTGCCAGAGAAATCAGGGACTTCGTTAACCAATTGTTCACGCTGTATCTCCCAATCGAATGGCTGGCCAAAGGTCGAATGACCTCGCGTCCCAGAATTGTCACAAAAGAGCGAAGCATCCGTTAAAATGCCTATCGGTAAGGCAACTGCCTAATGGAGAGCAGTAGTCGACTTCATCCAAATTTCGCGCGAGGTATAAGTTACAAAGAGCTCAAGCCTCTGCCGCAGCCGACGCCCCGATTTGGCCGGCACGGCCGGGATCGCTTATGCTGCAATCCCAACCAAGAGTCCCCGATGCTTGCCTCCCAGCGCGATCTCTTCGAGGTGCCGCGCGATATCTGTTACCTGAATTCGGCTTCCTACAGCCCGTTGCCGCTCCCGGTCCGGGAGGCCGGCCGCGCGGCCGTTGGGCGCAAAGCCACGCCATGGATGCTGGATGCCGCGTTCGCCAATCGCCAGCACGAGCGCGCGCGGGCGGCCGCCGCGCGGCTGATCAATGCCGATCCCGCCGATATCGCGCTGATTCCGTCGGTCAGCTACGGCGTCGCAACGGCGGCGAAGCTGTTGACGATCGCCCGTGGCGCTCGCGTGATCGTCCTGGAAAACGATCATTCCTCGCCGGTGCTCGAATGGCAGGCCCGCGCCGGCGTGCAGGGTTTTGCCGTCGAGACGGTCCGGCAGCCCGGCGACGGAGACTGGACAGCGGCGGTGCTGGCGGCCATCGAACGACCAGACGCGCCGCCGGTCGCCCTCGCCTCGATCTCGTCGGTGCACTGGTCCGATGGCGGGCTGATCGACGTTGAGACGATCGGTGCCGCGCTCCGCCGCCAGGGCGCCGGCTTCCTGATCGACGCGACGCAAAGCGTCGGCGTGCTGGCGATGGAGGTCGCGCGGCTTGATCCGGATTTTGTGATCTTCCCGACCTACAAATGGCTGCTCGGACCTTACGGCCGGGCTTTCATCTATGTGGCGAAGCGCCATCAGGGCGGCATTCCGCTCGAACAGACGGCGGCCGGCCGCCGCAATGTGCGCGCCGAGAATGAGGTCTATTTCACGGATACCAGCTACGTTGGCGATGCACGGCGCTTCGACATGGGCGAGCGCGATCATTTCATTTCGATGGAGATGGCCGCGATCGGCATGGAAATGGTGGCCGAATGGGGCTCGTCAGCCATCGCGCAACGGCTTTCCATGCTGACCGACCGTATCGCTGAGGGCGCGCGTGGCCTCGATGTCAGCATGCCGGAACGTCGCTTGAGGGCGCCGCATATCCTGAGCCTTGGCTTTGCGGGCGGGATGCCGAAAGGACTGGTCGAGGGGCTTGCGACCGACGGCATCCATGTCGCGGCGCGTCTCGGCCGCCTGCGCATTTCGCCCCATGTCTTTAACGACGAGGACGACGCGGACCGCTTTGTCGCAGGGCTGGCGCGCCGGCTCCGCGGCTAATTCTCCGGATCAACCCCGGTTTTCACTCCGACTTGTCGATATTCCAGAACACCGGCGTGGCCGGGCCCTCGAGCACGCCGGAGAGCGATTTCCGCCAGGCATTGGCCACCCGATATTGGCCGAGCGGGATATAGATCACCTGGTCATAGACTTCTTTCTGGATGTCGGCGGCGATCTTCTTCTGCTCCTCCGGCGACAATGCACGCGCGTAGGCGTCTTTCATCTGCTCGACCCTGGCGTCCTCGGCCCAGCCGAACCAGCCGCCATTCTTGCCTCTGCCGCCGACCTGCACATTGCCGATCGGGTTGACCACATCGGCGGCGGTCAGGTTGGTGAAGAACATGTTCCAGCCACCCTCCTTCGGCGGCTTCTGGCTGGCGCGGCGGGCGACCACGGTCTGCCAGTCGGCGGCCTGCACGTCGACCTTGAAGCCGGCGGTGCGCAACAGCTGCGCCGCCACGATCGGCTGCGCCTTCAAGGTCACGACGTCGGTGGGCGCCATGATCACGACCGGCGTGCCGTCATAACCGGATTCGGCGAGCAGCTTTTTGGCTTCCGCCATGCCGTTGCCGCTCACCAGTGATTCCGAGCCGACCTCGGTGGCGAGCGGCGTATCGCAGACGAACACCGCGCCGCATATCCTGTAATAGTCGGGGTTGCCGACCAGCGCATCCAGCACGTCTTTCTGGTTCATCGCCATGAAGGCGGCGCGGCGGATTTTTGGATTATCGAATGGCGGATAGAGAAAATTCATTCGCCCGATGGTCTGAAAGCCGAGCTTGTTGAGGGTTTCGATCCGGATGTCCGTGTTGGCGGCCAGCACCGGCAACATGTCGAACGGGAGAATCTCCATGAAATCGATGTCGCCGGATTGCAGCGCGTTCACGGCGGTCTGCGCGTCCGCCATGGTGATCCATTCGACGCGATCGACCTTCACCACCTTGGCCCCGGCGGTCCAGCTCGGCGGCTCCTTGCGCGGCACGTAATCCCTGTTCTTTTCATAGACCGCCTTGACGCCGGGCTGGAATTCCGCGGCCACGAATTTGAACGGACCGGATCCGATCTGTTCCTTGATCTGCTGGCTGGCCGGCGTTTCGGCGAGCCGCTTCGGCATCATGAACGGCGCATAGGACGACGGTTTCCCGATCGACTCCAGCACCAGGCCGTAGGGTTCCTTCAGCTTCAGCGTGACGGTCTTTTCGTCGGTGGCCTCCAGGCTGGCGGTGAAATCCATCAGCTTCTGGCCCATGCTGTCGTTCTTGCTCCAGCGCTTCAGCGAGGCCACGCAATCCTCCGCCGTGACCGGCGCGCCGTCATGCCATTTTAGCCCGTCGCGCAGCGTGAAGGTGTAGGTGAGCTTGTCGTCGGAAACCTTCCAGTCCGCCATCTGCGGCTGGATCCTGAAGTTGGCATCCTCCGCCAGAAGCGTGTCAAAGACCATGTAGCCGTGGTCGCGCGTGATATAGGCGGAGGTAAAGCCGGGATCGATGATGCGCAGGTCGGAGTGCATCACCGCGGTGATGGTCGTGGCGCACGCCATCGACGGCAGCGCCAGCGCGGCCGTAAGCGCAAGGACCGAAAGACGCAAAAAGCGCAGGCGAGAACGTTTCATGGCGCACCTCCTGACAACGGCAAAGTTCCGCGCAAATATCGTGCAATTTCCGGGCCGCTGAGAGGGTTGGATTTCCGGCAGTGGCCCGTTTTACTCTCCGAGTTGAGTCCGGAAAACGTACCAAAGCGGGCGTCCAACCCCGGAATCTATCAGTTCACGCCCTGATTGCATCGCGCCAAACCTTACACGTTCCGGCCTGTCGCGTATCCCGACGACCATGCCCATTGAAAGTTGAAGCCACCGAGATGGCCGGTGACGTCGACGACTTCACCGATGAAGAAAAGCCCCGGGACGGATCTGGCTTCGAAGGTTTTCGAGGACAGTCCCGATGTATCGACGCCGCCGATCGTCACTTCCGCGGTGCGATAGCCTTCGGTGCCTTTGGGCCTGATGCGCCATTGCTTGACGGCCGCGGTGACTATTGTCAGCCGCGCATCGGAGAAATCGGCGAGCCGTTCCGGACCGCCGATGCTGTCGGCGATGCTGCGCGCCAGCCGCTTCGGAACCAGGCTTGCGAGCGCACTGGCCATTTCCTGCCGCGGCTGATCGCGGCGCAACTGCTTCAGACCGGCCAGCACGTCGACTCCCGGCGCCATGTCGACGGCGATGTCCCGGCCCTCGCGCCAATAGGACGATATCTGCAGGATCGCAGGACCACTGAGCCCGCGATGGGTGAACAGCAGCGCCTCGTCGAAGCTTGTCTTGCCGCAGCTCACGACG
>DATNMT010000079.1:0-11078 GCA_035602495.1 Bradyrhizobium sp. | reverse complement strand
CCCGAGGGCATCCGCATCGGCCAGGAGAAGAACCGCAACAACCGCGCGGTGAAAGTGTGGGACCGCCGCGAGTTCAGGGATCTCGACGGCAATGTCGAGCTCGGCATCCGCAACATCAAGATCGCGCTGCGGCGGTTGCGCAAATTCGCCCGCACCGGCGCGCCCGACGAACTCGATCTCGACACCACGATCAAGGAGACCGCCAACCACGGCTATCTCGACGTGCATATGCGCCCCGAACGGCGCAACGCGGTCAAGGTGCTGGTGTTCTTCGACATCGGCGGCTCGATGGATTCGCATATCGAGCAGGTCGAGGAACTGTTCTCGGCGGCGAAGACCGAATTCAAGCACATGGAATATTTCTACTTCCACAACTGCCTCTATGAAGGCGTCTGGAAGCAGAACAAGCGCCGTTTCACCGACCGCACGCCGACCTGGGACGTGCTGCACAAATATCCGCACGACTACAAAGTGGTGTTCGTCGGCGATGCCTCGATGAGCCCTTACGAGATCATGGTCCCCGGCGGCTCGGTCGAGCATGTCAACGAGGAGGCGGGCTCGGTCTGGCTCGATCGCATCACGCGCACCTATTCGCATGCGGTGTGGCTGAATCCGGTGGCGCAACGGCACTGGGATTATTCGGAATCGACCACCATCATCCGCCGGCTGTTTTCGGAGCGCATGTACCCGATCACCATCGAGGGTCTCGAAAGCGCGATGAAGGAACTGGTACGGTAGACACCATTTGTCGTCATTCCGGACAGCCGCGAAGCGGCTGATCCGGAATCTCGATGTAACAGGATTGAACCGAGCGAGATTCCGGGTTCGCCCGCTTTGCGGGCGCCCCGGAATGACGGAGGAAACCTCGTGCCCCAGACCATTCACCGCGGGATCAAATCCCTGATCGACGAGGCCAATGCCGAGATCGAGACCGTCAGCGCCACCGACGCCATCAAGATCATGCATAACGACGATGTCGTGATCGTCGATATCCGCGATCCCCGCGAGATCGAGCGCGACGGCAAGATCCCGGGCGCGTTCTCCTGCACCCGCGGCATGCTGGAATTCTGGATCGATCCGGCGAGCCCCTACGCCAAGCCGATCTTCCAGCAGGACAAGAAATTCATCTTCCATTGCGCCGGCGGCATGCGTTCGGCGCTGGCTGCAAAAACCGCGCAGGACATGGGCCTGAAGCCGGTCGCCCATATGGGCGGCGGGTTCGCGGCCTGGCGCGACGCCGGCGGTCCGGTCGAGAAGGTCGAGCCGAAGAAGAAGAGTTAAGACTCGTCACACGCGGGCTTGACCCGCGTGTCCATCCTTTCAAGAAGGATGGATTGCCGGGTCACCCGTCTACGCTAAAGCTTCGCCGGGTCTTCCGTGTTGGTCCGCCGAAGCCCTAGCGAAGGCGGAAGCCCGGCAATGACGACTTGGGGAAATGCCGGAGATCGCATCCATGACATCCACCGACGACCCACTCGTCTCCACCGACTGGCTCGCCGCCCGTATCGACGACCCCAGGGTCAAGATCATCGACGCGTCCTACAAGATGCCCGGCGTGCTGCCGCTGCCCGCGGACGATTATCTTGGCGGGCACATTCCGGGTGCGGTGTTTTTCAACGTCAACACCATCGCCGATCCCGACGACCCGCGGCCGCATATGTATCCGAGCGCCGCGCAGTTCGCGCGCGACGTCGCCGCACTCGGCATTTCCTCTGAAGATACGGTGGTGGCCTACGACTCCGGCGGCTGGGTCGCCGCGCCCCGGGCATGGTGGATGTTCCTGTCGTTCGGTCATGGCGACGTGAAGGTGCTCGACGGCGGCTTGAAGAAATGGCTGCGCGAGGGGCGCCCGACGCATTCCGGCACGGTCGCGCCAAAACCCGGAAAATTCCAGGCCAGGTTCGATCCCGCCTTCGTCCGCAGCAAGCAGCAATTGCTGGGCAATCTGCAAACCCACGCCGAGCAACTGGTCGATGCGCGCCCGCGTGCGCGCTTCGAGGGCACGGTGGCCGAGCCCTGGCCGGGCCGCCGCTCCGGTCACATTCCCGGCAGCCGCAACGTGCCCTATCCCGAATTGTTCGACGCATCGACCGGCGCGATGAAACCGCTCGACGATTTGCGCAAGGCGTTCACGGGCGCCGGCGTCGACATGGCTAAGCCGATCGTGACCAGCTGCGGCTCGGGTGTCTCCGCGCTGGTGCTGACGCTGGCGCTCTATCGCCTGGGCGTGCGCGGCACCGCGCTGTATGACGGCTCCTGGGCCGAATGGGGCCTGCCCGACGGACCGCCGCTCGCGACCGGTCCCGCCTGATCGGAAGCAAACCCGATTCAGGGATTGCGTGCCGGCGTCGGCGCCAAAGCCAGAGCCGGAGCCGGAGCCGGAGCAAACGGATTAGCCGCTTGCAGTAGCAACGCCTGTCGCGCCGCCAAACGCGCGCGCGCGGCCATCTTTCGCCGCTGTGCCGCCCGCCGTGCCTGCTGGCGCTTCCGGATCGCGCTCCGGTCGGGCTTTTCGCTGACGACCTTGGCCGGCGGCGACCGCGTCTCGATGGTGACGGTCGCGCCGCCGAGCGTGGCGATTTTCGTTGAGGTGGCATCAGGGTCCGGCGCCGCCGGCGCGTTTGCTTGCTCCGAGGCCGCCGGTCCGGATGCCGCCGGGGTCGCATTATTCGCCGGTGACAAGATCGGCAGCGGCGGCGAGGCCTGCTCGGTTGAGGCGACCGTCGCTGCTTCGGCGGCGGAAGGCGTCGCCATCTTGGTCGTGTCGGCGGCCGGAGACGCATCGGCCTGCGCGGGGGCTGCCTCGTTTGTTGCCGGAATTTGCGGGACCGCCGTTTCAGGCCTGGCGGTCTCCGGCGTCGATGTTGGCTCCGGGTTCAGCGCCGCCATCTGTTCGGGCGGAGGCGGCGCTGGCACGGTTGCTGCCGGCTCAGCCGGCGGAGCGATCGCTGCGGGCTCCTGGGGCACGGCCGCGGCGGCGTTATCGGGTGCCGGCTGTGCCTTCGGCGGCGGTTCGATCCGCAGCGTCGCCAGCACGGGCCTTGTGGCTTCGGACTGCTGCGCAAACATCGCCTCGGGCGCGGCGTGCCATGACGGGTTGTTGGCAAATTGCTCGTGGGCGGCTCGCAGCAAGGCCGCCGCGCCCAGCCCGAAGACCAGGATCGACATCGACAACACGATCGCGGCGAACAAAAAACGAAAGCCGGGGAGCATGGAGAGGCTAGTTCCGCCGTCGCGAGGTTTTGCGAAGGCCCTTGAGCATCTGGGAACGCGGTGACCACAGGCTTGGCCGTCTTCGCAGCGCATCGGACACCACAAGCGCGCCGCGAATCAGGCTGGTTCAAGAATACCGCAACGGATTCCGGGCGCTTGTTAAATATCGACGGTCAGGAGACCCGCGCGGATACGGGAAAGCGTTTTCTCGACGGGTGCGGCCGGGTTGCAACGGCGCGCTGGGTCGGTCACAAATAACTGAATCTGGCCGAGTTTCGCGAATTTGTCTTGAATGCGCCGCTATCTTCGGCCATCTGCCGTTAACGGTCCGGTGTCGGCTTGGGGACTATACAGTAGCGATGACGAGCAAACGTATTCTGACGATTTGTGCTGCCTTGACAGCCGCTTCGGCGGCGGGCGCGGCGGGAACCTCGCCTGCGCAGGCGCAGCAGGGCTATCCGGTCCCTCCCGGTGCAATCTATCAGGCCGCCCCGCCCCCTTACGTGCCCGGTGGTTATCCGGCCGATTATCGCCGTGGATCGGGCGCGCCGGATTTCGATGCCCTGGAAGATGACGATGCGCCGAACGCCCAGAGTTCAACCGCGCTGCCGCCGCCGGGACCGGTGCTTTCTCCGGACGATCCGCGTTACGGCCGCCCCTATGGCGCCCCGCCGGTCTATTCCAATCGCGGTGGCGCGCCGACTGGCCCGATTCTCTCGCCCGACGATCCGCGCTACGGCCGCCCCGATGGCGCCTCCCCGGTCTATTCCAATCGCAGCGGGGCGCCGACCGGCCCGATCCTGTCGCCCGACGATCCGCGTTATGGCCGCCCCGACGGACCACCGCCGGTGATCTATTCGGACCGTCCCGCCGGTCCGCCGGAGCAGACCTATTCGGACCGCGGCAGCGCCGCTCCCAACCAAGACGACCGCGGCCTGCGTCCGCCGGAAGCGGTCGGGGCCCCCGGTACCGTGACGGGATCGGTGCCGCCTCCGGTCGGGGCCGACGGCAGGCCAATGGTGCTGTCCGCGCTGCCGCCGGAAGAGCAGCCGGAGGCCGCTCCCGTGCAACTCCCGCCCAACCTGCGCCGGCAGGAGGTCACGTTCCCCACCAAGGAGCCGGCCGGGACGCTGATCGTCGATACCCCGAACACCTATCTGTATTACGTGCTGGGCGGCGGGCGCGCGATCCGCTACGGCGTCCGCGTCGGCCGCGACGGCTTCACCTGGACCGGCGTGCAGAAGATCTCGCGCAAGGCCGAGTGGCCGGATTGGCATCCGCCGACGGAGATGATCGAGCGCCAGCCCTATCTGCCGCGCTTCATGGCCGGCGGTCCCGGCAACCCGCTGGGCGCGCGGGCGATGTATCTCGGCAATACGGTCTATCGCATCCACGGCACCAACCAGCCCTCGACGATCGGCAAGTTCGTCTCCTCGGGCTGCATCGGCATGCTGAACGAGGACGTCTCGGACCTGTTCGATCGCGTCAAGGTCGGCACCCGCGTCGTCGTGCTCCCGGGCGGCCCGCCGCCGGGATCGACCACCACCGCCTCGGCCGCGCCAGTGCCCGGACCGAACGCCGGACCGCCGCTGCCGCCTGCAAATGTGAGCGCGGGAACCCAACCCTCCGCGGTGCCGCCGCTGCCCCCGCCGGTGACGGTGCGCTAGACCGGCGATCGGCAACCATCCTTGTGAAAGACGCGCAATGCGCGCCTTTTTATTGCGTTCCTCACAAAACGGTGACGCGCAGCTACGCCAACCGCCGCAGCGTCTCGCCCTTGAACCAGGCGTCGATGCCCTCGACCATCTGGGCGTAATGCGCGCGGAATCCCTCCTCGGTGAAGTAGCCGAGATGCGGCGTCAGGACCATATTGTCGAGCTTGCGGAACGGATGATCCGTCGGCAGCGGCTCGACCGAGAACACGTCGACCGCGGCGCCGGCGATTTTTCGGGCCTGCAGGGTTTGCAATAGCGCCGCCTCGTCGACGATCGGCCCGCGCGCGGTGTTGACGAGGTAGCTGGTCGGCTTCATGCGCGCGAGGTCGGCGGCTCCTACCAGGCCGCGCGAGCGCTCGCTCAGCACCACGTGAATGGTGACGATGTCGGCGGTTGAAAACAGCTGCTCCTTGGTGGCGTAGCCGACGCCGACTTCCTTGCATCGTTCCGCCGTCAGGTTCGGGCTCCACGCAATCACGTTCATGCCGAACGCCTTGGCCAGCCCCGAAACCTTGGCGCCCAGTTTGCCGAGCCCGACCACCCCCAGGGTCCGGCCCTCGATCTCGACGCCGATATATTTCTGCAAGGGTTCGCCGGCGTGCATGCGGGCGCTCTCGCGGCCGATATTGCGGGTCAGTTCCAGGATCAGCCCCATGGTCAGGGGTGCGGTGGGGTCGCGGCCGAATTGGGTTCCGCACAGCGCCACCTTGTGGTCCTTGGCGGCCTCCATGTCGATGGCGGCGTTGCGCATGCCCGAGGTGATCATGAGCTTCAGTTTGGGCAGGGCGGCAAACAGCGCGCGCGGAAACGGCGTGCGCTCGCGCATCGCGCAGATGATCTCGAAATCCGCCAGCGCCTTGGCCGCGGCTTCGGCGGAAACAAACGGCGCGTTGAATACCGTCAGATCGACGCGATCGCCGATCTTCGCCCAATCCGCCATCCGCAGCGTCACTTGGGTATAGTCATCGAGAATTGCACAGCGCAGCCGCGTCATGGGGAGGTCCGTTCATGGCGATGATGGCGGTCGCGGAAATGCGCCGCCCGGGAGGACGCCATGGTCGCGCGCAATTGTTGAGCGTGCAAGCGCCCGCGGCTAAAAAGCGCCCGCGGCCTAAAATGCGTCCGCGGCCTAAAATGCGTCCGCGGCTCAAATAGCGCCGGTTGTTAGGAACGGGGAGGCGGCCTGAGCGCCCTTGCAGCCCGGATTTCGACGACCATCGAGCGGACCGCAGGCGATACCGCCATGTGCTTGGCGCGCCAGGCCGGCCCCGGGCCGCGCATGTAGTGTAATTCCGGCCGGTAGGGGTTGAAGGCCCGGGCGAAGAACTGGCGCCAGAACGCCCGGATTTCCGCGAAAGGATTGGACCCGTCGTGGCTGCCTTCCGGGGGAGAAAGGGAGTCTGAGGTGATCGTTGTCATAACGCGGCCCGCTGTTTTCACTCGCGGCTTGTGCCGCGTAGAGGCCCCTTCTGAGGCGCTGAAAACGAGTTTTGGCCTGATTTATTAAAAGAAGGTTTCAATTATCGTGATTTGCCGCACACATGGTGTCGAACCCGTATTCATCCGTGGTGAACGGATCGAAAACACTGGCCTGCGGTTGCCCTTTGGGGGCCGCGCCGCTACATCAGCGGCAGCAAATTTCCCAAAATCCTCTGGTTTTCAGGAATCTCGATGGCGCGCCAGTTCGTCTATTTCATGCAGGGCCTGTCCAAGACCTATCCGGGCAACCGCAAGGTGCTCGATAACGTCCATCTGTCGTTCTACCCCGACGCCAAGATCGGCGTGCTTGGCGTCAACGGCTCCGGCAAGTCCACTTTGCTTCGAATCATGGCCGGCCTGGACAAGGAATTTAACGGCGAGGCCTGGGTCGCCGAGGGGGCCCGGGTCGGCTACCTCGAGCAGGAACCGCAGCTCGATGCCGCCAGGAGCGTGCGCGAAAACGTCATGTTGGGGGTAGCCAAGCAGAAGGCGATCCTCGACCGCTACAATGAGCTGGCGGTCAATTATTCCGACGAGACCGCCGACGAGATGACCAAACTGCAGGACGAGATCGAGGCCGCTGGGCTCTGGGATCTCGACAGCAAGGTCGATCAGGCGATGGACGCGCTGCGCTGCCCGCCCGACGATGCCGACGTGACAAAACTCTCCGGCGGCGAGCGCCGCCGCGTCGCGCTGTGCCGGCTCTTGCTCGACCAGCCCGATCTGTTGCTGCTGGACGAGCCGACCAACCATCTCGACGCCGAATCGGTGTCATGGCTGGAAGGCCATCTGCGCAACTATCCCGGCGCCATCCTGATCGTCACCCACGACCGCTATTTCCTCGACAATGTCACGGGCTGGATCCTCGAGCTCGACCGCGGCAAGGGCATTCCCTACGAGGGCAATTATTCGTCCTGGCTGGTGCAGAAACAAAAGCGCCTCGAGCAGGAGGGCCGCGAGGAAGCCGCGCATCAGCGGACCTTGGCGCGCGAACAGGAATGGATCGCGGCTTCGCCCAAGGCCCGCCAGGCCAAGTCCAAGGCGCGCTACCAGCGCTATGAAGAGCTGTTGAAGCTTGCAAACGAGAAACAGACCCAGACCGCGCAGATCACCATTCCGGTGGCCGAGCGGCTCGGCCAGAACGTGATCGATTTCGAAGGCCTGACCAAGGGATATGGCGACAATCTGCTGATCGACAACCTCACCTTCAAGCTGCCGCCGGGCGGCATCGTCGGCGTGATCGGTCCCAACGGCGCCGGCAAGACCACGCTGTTCCGGATGATCACCGGGCAGGACGAGCCGGACAAGGGCAGCATCACGAAAGGCGAGAGCGTGCATCTCGGCTATGTCGACCAGTCGCGCGACAGTCTCGACGGCAAGAAGACCGTGTGGGAGGAAATTTCCGCCGGCAACGAGCTCATTCTTCTGGGCAAGCGCGAGGTCAATTCGCGCGGCTACTGCTCGTCGTTCAATTTCAAGGGCGCCGACCAGCAGAAGAAGGTCGGCTCGCTGTCGGGCGGCGAGCGCAACCGCGTGCATCTGGCCAAGATGCTGAAATCCGGCGCCAACCTGCTGCTGCTCGACGAACCCACCAACGATCTCGACGTCGATACCCTGCGCGCGCTGGAAGAGGCGCTGGAGGATTTCGCCGGCTGCGCCGTGATCATCAGCCATGACCGCTGGTTCCTCGACCGCATCGCCACCCACATGCTGGCCTTCGAGGGCGACAGCCACGTCGAATGGTTCGAAGGCAATTTCCAGGATTACGAAAAGGACAAGATGCGAAGGCTGGGCCAGGATTCGATCATCCCGCATCGGGTGAAGTACAAGAAGCTGACGCGGTGATCCGGCGCCCGATATCGGCGAATTTGTCGAGAAAGCTTCGGGCGCGGGGCAGCGCATCATAGAGGAATTGATTTGGTTCTCGCAACCAAAGCCCTTCGATCTGCCGCGAACGCCGTTCTGAAACGAGAACGTCGGTCGGCAAATCCACCAGCGTTGCATCCCAGCCGGGAAAGAACCGCCGTCCGCGCTTGAAGCCGAACGCGAGCAGGCGCTGCTCCGTCGTGAGGCCGTGATAGTCGAACGCGTTGACCCCATCCGTAACGTAGATGTGGTTGCCGGTGTAGCCCGCCGCGGGTTTGATCCATCGGGCATGGAAGCCCATGTCCGGGTAACGTTCGAGGAAAGCAAAGGCCAGCACCTGACAGGCGCCGTTGGCGAAGAAGTGTCGATCGGGCCGGTGCCATCGCCGGACCGGGTCATTCTTCACGTCGATCTTTGGGAAGAACATCGCGCTGGCGATCCTGACCGTTGAAATCGATCGAGCCGACCGACTTAAGCACTGGCGGTGGCGCAGCGTTACTACCCCACCTTCTCCGCCAGCCACATCTTGATCAGCGACTGATACGGCACGTCGCGCTTGTTGGCGGCGATTTTGATTTGCTCCAGCAAGCCGAGCGGCAGTCGAATGGAGATCGCCGTGGTCGAGGGCTTCAGATTTGGAAAGCGCACACGCTCAGCGTTGCTCCAGTCGACATAATCGGTGGAGTCATGTGTTTCCCAGAATTTCCGCTCCTCGGCCTCGGTCTTGAAGGCAGGAACTGATTTAAGCTTGCTCATAAGCCTTCCTCTCCCTTCGGTGCATGTCTCGCGCCGATATCACCCTGATCATGGTTCGATTCTGTCGCAGGGTGAAAGTGATATGCAGCAGGCGGTTTTGCCCCGTCTTTCCTAACGCGTTAAAGCGCCGCTCCGTTTCGCTATGCCTCGCATCCTCGACGACGATCAGTGGGTCGTTGAAGAAGACACTTTCCGCTTCGGACGCGCTGCGTGCGCTCGCTGCTGCCCACTGGCGTTCGTGATCTTTCGTTCCCATCGCGCCGCCTCGCGAACCGCTCAGCGGTCTGTAACCGGAAGTGGGGCAGGCGTCTGCTCCGCACTGCAGGATCACCGACACGAGGTTGATCAGGCAGATCGCGATCACGTAGAGGCAGAGTAGTCCGGCGAGCCGGCCAACGGCTGTTGTCAGTCGAACAAACTCGAAACCGATTCTTCCGCCGCGGTCCGGGCGATGGCTTCGGCGATCAGCGGGGCGATCGACAGGGTGCGGATGTTTTTGGCGTTGCGGACGGCTTCGGTCGGCAGGATCGAGTCGGTGATGACGAGCTCCTTCAGCCGGGACGAGGTGATACGCGTCACGGCGCCGCCGGAGAGCACGCCATGGCTGATATAGGCGTAGACATCCTTGGCGCCGTTGGCGAGCAGCGCGTCGGCCGCGTTCACCAGGGTGCCGCCGGAGTCGACGATGTCGTCGATCAGGATGCAGGTATAGCCTTCAGCCTCGCCGATCACGTTCATGACTTCGGATTCGCCGGCGCGCTCGCGGCGCTTGTCGATGATGGCGAGCGGCGTGTTGATGCGCTTGGCGAGGCCGCGCGCCCGCACCACGCCGCCGACGTCGGGCGACACCACTATGACATTGGCGAGGTCGAAACGCTCCCTGATGTCGCGCACCATCACCGGCGAGGCGAAGAGATTATCGGTCGGGATGTCGAAAAAACCCTGGATTTGCAGGGCATGCAGGTCGAGCGTCATGACGCGATCGACACCGGCCTGGGTGATCAGGTTGGCCACCAGCTTGGCCGAGATCGGCGTGCGCGAGCCGGATTTGCGATCCTGCCGCGCGTAGCCGAAATAGGGCACCACCGCGGTGATTCGGCGCGCCGAGGAGCGGCGCAGCGCGTCGGTGATGATCAAGAGCTCCATCAGGTGGTCGTTGGCCGGAAACGACGTCGACTGGATGATGAAGGCATCCGAGCCGCGGACGTTCTCCTGGATTTCGACGAAGATCTCCATGTCGGCGAAGCGCCGGACCACGGCCTTGGTCAGCGGCAGACCCAGCCCCGCCGCGATTTCCTGCGCCAGCGCAGGATTGGAGTTGCCTGCGACGAGCTTGATGGAGCCGTTCTTGGCCGACATCGAGGCCGCTCCTCGCGCCTTGGGGGATACCACGTTCAGCATATCGGAATACCCACGGACCGGCACGTTTCGACGAGCGAGGTGATATCAAGGAGGAGGCTCGGCTGGCAACCCCGTCGGGCAAGGTTTTCCTGCGCAAAATCAGCGACCAAGGGCTATTTTGCGTTAATGGGCGCTGTAGGCGAGGGTGCTGACGCGGAATTTCCCGGCCGGAGCTTCGGTGCTTGCGACCGCCGGGCCGCGTTTGCCCGGTGCCGGGGCGGGGGACGGGGTATCCTGCGGCGTGGTCCCGTTGATCATGGCGCTGAGGCCGCTCAAGCCTGCTTGCGCGATTTTCCGCAGGATCAGGTCGTCGGCGGCAAGCCAGGCGTCGCGCCCGGCCTTGCCGGCCGGCTCCTCGCCGGACAGCCGCAGCGCCCGTTGCTGGTCGCGATCATAGACATCCCAGACCCAGGCGATCGCGGCGCGGCCGCCATGGCCGACCTGGGCCGAGAGATAGCTCCGTACCCGGTAGGTGGACGCGCCCTCGCGGGAGACGATCGAGATGTTGCGCAGCTTGGATTCGCTGTCGAGCACGTCGACCATCCGCTCGAACACCTGCGGCGGCGGGCCGTCGATCGATTCGAAGGCGACGGTGGCACCGCCGCTTCCGCCGGTCGCCATCGCAAACGAGCCGCCGACCGCCCCGCC
>DATNMT010000051.1:0-2380 GCA_035602495.1 Bradyrhizobium sp. | reverse complement strand
TAGGCCCAATCTGCCAAACCTTTGATAATCTCGTCCTTGACCTCATCCGAAAGAACGGGGGTCTTTTCGACAAACGCAATCAGTCGTATGAGAACCTTGCTTTCAACGCTGCCATATTTTTTGCCTTTAGCCCGACTTTCTCAACTGGCGATGAGAATAGGGAATTTTCGTGGGGACGGGCGGGAATTTGCGAGTCAATACAAGGGCCGACGATCTGAAATCGTCTGTAGTATAGACCAAGTACCTTTTCACGAATCGGAATTCGTCTATGATTCGTCGGCATGTATTTGAAACGCAATCGACGGCTCAAGGACGGCAAGGAGCACGTCTATTGGAACATTGTGGAGAGCAAGCGCTGCGCCGGCGGCAAGATCGTGCAGCGGCAAGTCTTGTATCTGGGGGAGATCAACGACGGCCAGCTTCAGTCGTGGAGCCGGGTGATCAAGGCGTTTGACGAGGGAACGCAACGTTCGACCCAGCTGGCCTTGTTTCCGGCCGATCGCGCCGTTCCGCAGCATGCGCAGAGTTATGGGGTTGCGGTTCGGCTCGATGCGATGGAGCTACATCGGCCGCGGCAATGGGGTGCGTGCTGGCTGGCCGTCACGCTGTATGAGCAGCTTGGTCTTGATCGATTCTGGGCGGAGCGGCTGCCGGCGTCGCGCGAGGGCACGCGCTGGGATGATGTCGTGGCGACGCTGGTATGCTACCGGCTGATCGATCCCGGCAGCGAGTGGCGGCTGCATCGTCTGTGGTTCGAGCGCAGCGCGATGGCGGACCTTCTCGGCGCGGATTTTGGCCTGGTCGAAAAGAATGCCTTGTATCGTTGCCTCGACAAGGTGCTGGAGCATAAGGCGGCGCTGTTTGCTCATCTGCGCCAATGCTGGCAGGATTTGTTCGCCGCCCGGTTCGAGGTTCTGCTCTACGACCTGACGAGCACCTATTTCGAGTCCGCTCCGCCGGCCAGCGATGCCGACAAGCGCCGCTACGGCTATAGCCGCGACAAACGCAGCGACTGCGTGCAGGTGGTGATCGCGCTGATCATGACGCCCGACGGCTTTCCGCTGGCCTATGAGGTGCTGGCCGGGAACACCTCCGACAAGACGACGCTGCGCGCCTTCCTGCACAAGATCGAGACCCAATATGGCAAGGCAGAACGCATCTGGGTGATGGATCGCGGCATTCCGACCGAGGAGGTGCTGGCCGAGATGCGCGCCGCCGATCCGCCGGTCTTCTATCTGGTCGGCACGCCCAAAGGACGGCTCACCAAGTTGGAGAAGGCCCTCACCGGCCTGCCCTGGCAAGCGGTGCGCGAGGGCGTCGACGTGAAGCTGCTGGCTCAGGAGCAGGAACTCTACGTCTTCGCCCAGAGCCACGCCCGCATCGCCAAGGAACGCGCCATGCGCCGGCGCAAATTGAAATGGCTGTGGGCGCGGCTCAAGCAGATCAAGGCCATGGAGATCAATCGCGAGGAGTTGCTCATGAAGCTCGGCGCGGCGCGCGCCAAGGCGCGGGCAGCGTGGCGGCTTCTCGATGTCGAAGTGGCGCCACAGGGCGCCACCTTCAGCTATACGCTCAATCGCAAAAAGCTACGCGACGTACGCCGGCGCGAAGGGCGCTACCTTCTGCGCACCAATTTGTGTGGACGCCAGCCGGCCGCGATGTGGCAGTTCTACATCCAGTTGGTCGAGGTCGAGGCCGTCTTCAAAAACCTCAAGGACGATTTGCGGCTGCGCCCCATCTACCACCAGCTGGAGCGTCGCATCGAGGCCCACATCTTCGTCGCCTTCATGGCCTATTGCCTGCACGTGACGTTGCGCGCCCGCCTCAAGCCGCTCGCCGGCGGCCTCACCCCGCGGGCCGTGCTCGACAAGTTCGCCGACATTCAAATGCTCGACGTCCACTTCCCGACCACTGATGCCCGCACCCTGATCCTCAGCCGATACACCGAACTCAAAGCCGACCAGAAAATCCTGGTCCGGCAACTCAACCTCACCCTGCCACCGCAGCCCCCACCGCGAATCACTGCCGCAGGCCACATCGCCGCCGCCCCGACACCAGGAAATGTAGTGGAGACTTTTTGACCCAACCCCCCGATTTACGGGGCTTTTCGATTGCCCTACCCCTCCAGTAGAGAAAGTTGGGTTAGACCCCTCCCTGGGGAAATCATGCGCGGAAAGGTCGTGGTCATCACTGGGGCCACGTCGGGGATTTGGGCGGATCGCGGCTGAGACGCTCGCCGCGCAGGGTCGCCCGCGACCGGGCACGGCGGAGCGCATCCTGGAGCGGCGGCGTGAGGTTGCCCCGCAGCTCGTGCACCAAGCTCTTATTGCCGACCTGTCGATCCTCGGCGACACCAGGGATGTCGGTGCCCGGATTGCGG
>DATNMT010000038.1:0-2291 GCA_035602495.1 Bradyrhizobium sp. | reverse complement strand
GAACGCCAGCTCGATGCCGCCATGCACCAGGCCTTCATGGTGCGCGCGCATCCCGGCGCCGACCTCGTCGAGCAGCGCCACCGTGCCTTCTTCCAGAAGGCCGGCCCGGATGCGGCCGAGCACATAGTCCGGCGTCTGCCGTTCCAGGATGACGTTGTCGATACCGTAGCTGTGCAGCAGTTGCCCGAGCAGCAATCCCGCCGGCCCCGCGCCAATGACTGCTACTTTTGTCCGCAATACTTGCCCCCCTGATTATTATAGGCTTGAAAGGCAGCGTGCCGCCGCACGGCCTTGCAATGATAATTATATCATATAACAATATCTGCAAAGGGTCATTGAAGCCCGTTGCAACGAGGGAGACGATGTCGATGAGGAAGACGCTTTTGGCGCTGCTGCTGGCCGCCAGTGTGACGCCCGCTTTCGCGCAGGAAAAAACCATTGACCTGAAGATTTCGCACTGGGTGCCGGCCTCGCACCCGCTGCAAAAGGCGCTGGAGGACTGGGGCGCGGCGGTCGAAAAGGCGTCCGGCGGCACCATCCATTACAAGGTCTATCCCGCCCAGCAGCTCGGCAAGGCGTTCGACCATTACGACATGGCGCGCGACGGCATCGCCGACGTCACTTACGTCAATCCCGGCTACCAGCCCGGCCGCTTTCCGATCATCGGTGCCGGCGAATTGCCGTTCCTGATGTCGGAGGCCAAGGGCGGCTCGGAAGCGCTCGACGCCTGGTATCGCAAATATGCCGAAAAGGAGATGAAGGACGTCAAATATTGCCTCGCCTTCATTCATTCGCCGTCGTCGTTCCATTCGCGCACCAAGAAGATCGTGGTGCCCGACGACATCAAGGGCATGAAGATTCGCCCGGCGCATGCCACCATGGCCAATTGGGTGACGGAGCTCGGCGGCACCAACGTGCAATCCTCGGCGCCTGAGGTGCGCGACATCATCGAGCGCGGCGTCGCCGACGCCGTCACCTTCCCGTGGGGTTCGCTGGTGCTGTTCGGCATCGACAAGGTGACGAAATATCACATGGACGCGCCGCTCTACGTCACGACCTTCGTGTTCGTGATGAACAAGGACAAGTATGACCAGATGTCGGACCGCCAGAAGAAGGCGATCGACGACAACTGCAACACCGAGGCGGCCGGCCGGGTCGGCGAACCCTGGGGCAAGTTCGAGGACGCCGGCATCGACAAGGTCAAGGCGGAGGAAGGTCACGAGGTCTACAAACTGACGGCGGAGCAGACCGCGTTGTGGAAGAAGGCGTCCGAGCCGCTGATCAAGACCTGGGCCGACAACGTCCGCAAGACCGGCGTCGATCCGGATGCGGCGATGGCGGAGTTGAAAGCATCGCTCGCAAAATACAACGCGCTGACGCAGTAAGCCTCCGCCGCCAATCCTCGCAACGGCGGCGGGATCGTCCCGCCGCCGTTTTTTCCCTGCACTCACCGGCGATAAAGAGCGGACATGAAGCGCGCGTCTATGGATCGTTTCATCGATACGATCGAATGGATCGCGGCCGGATTCGTCGGCATCGTCGCCGCCAACATTTTCATCTCGGTGCTGCTGCGCAACCTCTTCAACTACGCGATCCCGGACTCCTTCGACATCGGTCGCATGTTTCTGGGGATTTTGATCTTCTGGGGCATCGCCGCCACCAGCTATCGCGGCACCCACATCACCGTCGATTTGATCTGGGCCAATGTCGGGCCCCGCTACCAGCGCTGGATCGACGTGTTCGCGACGCTGGTGCTGTTGTTCGTGGTGAGCGTGCAGACCTGGACGCTGTTCGACAAGGTGCGCGGCACCTATAACGATCACGTCACCACCTTCGACATGCACATGCCGACCTGGCCGTTCTTCGCCGTGGCCTGGGCCGGCGACGTCTCGGCGGTGCTGCTGATCGCGATCCGCACCTACCGGCTGATCTTTCACCCCGAAGAGATGCACGATCCCAAGCTCAAAGGCACGGAGTAGGCGGCATGAGCACCGACGCCGTCGCCGTCCTGGGATTCGTCGCGCTGTTTGCGCTGATGCTGCTGCGCGTGCCGGTGGGCATGGCGATGGGCCTCGTCGGCGTTTCCGGCTTCGGTTATCTGGTCGGCGGCACGCCGGCGCTGAAACTGGTCGGCCAGACCTCGATGCGCACGGTGACCGATTATCCCTTTGGCGTGATTCCGATGTTCCTGCTGATGGGGACCTTCGTCAGCAATTCCGGCATGAGCCGCGAACTGTTCCGTGCGGCCAACGGCTTCGTCGGACATTTGCGCGGCGGGCTCGGCATTGCGA
>DATNMT010000623.1:0-2385 GCA_035602495.1 Bradyrhizobium sp. | reverse complement strand
GGCCGCTGGGTGCAGACCTCACTGATCGAAGCCGGACTTACGCTGTTGGACTTCCAGGCGACGCGCTGGACCATGGACAAGAAAATTCCGCCGCAGGAGGGCAACAACCATCCCACCAACACGCCGATGGGAACTTTCCCCACCGCCGATGGATTTCTCAACATCGCCGCCACCAGCAACAGGAACTTTGCAAAATTTTGCGCGCTGATCGGCCGCGAGAACATGGCCACCGATCCGCGCTTTGCCTCGACCGCGATGCGGCGGCAAAACAAGCAGACGATGAACGAGATGATCGCCGACGCGCTGCGGGCGAAAACCACCCGCGAATGGTTCGAGCTGATCGTCGCCGCCGGCCTGCCCTGCGGCCCGGTCTACAACATCAAGGAGGCCTTCGCCGATCCGCAGGTCGAGGCGCTGCGCCTCAGGCGATCGGTCACCCATCCCCGGCTCGGCGAGATCGACCTGGTGGCGCAGCCCTGCGAGATGTCAGGCTTCGACCGCGAGATCCGCACCGCGACGCCGGATCTCGGCGAGCACAATGCCGAGATTCTGCGATCGCTCGGCTATGGGCCGGACGAAATCGCAAAGTTGAAGGCGGCGCGGGTGATTTGAGCGACTGATCCGGCGGGCACCTGATTTGCCCAACATGCGGTTTTTCCGAAATTAGTTTCCGTTTTTCGGAATTTGTGCTTGCATCTCACCCAAATCAGTTGTAGATATCCGCCGTCTCGTCCCACATGAGGGGCGTTTCGCGATCGTCACGAGCGCGGGGCGGGATGCGGTGGACGCGGATGGCGCTTCTGACGAGGGCGCCGGACGCGGACGGCGAAGTCGTGTGGTCCTGACACCCCGACGCTGGTGTCAAGTTCGCAGGGGCAGCCCTGCGGGCGACGGTGGCAAAAGAGCCCGGTCGCCGAGGAGAGCGCGATATAAGCCGTAAACCATTGCGCGGGGAATGCCGGGTTGTTCCGGTGTGACCTGACTAACGCGTGTGCGTTCTACTACTAGCATTGCACACGCGGCTATCGGGCGCATCGGGCGCCCGGCATTCCCTGCGCCCTCTGTTGGCAGAGGGTGGGAATTCAGAGCAAGCAAACCTCGCGCAAAAACATGCGGCGAGATCGCGAAGCTGTGTTTGCTGTTTGACAATTTGAATCCGTAACATTCATGGCGCCCGCCACACCCTCGGTGTCATCGCCCGGCTTGACCGGGCGACCCAGTATTCCAGAGACGTCAGCGATCGAGCCGATAAGCCGCGGCGTACTGGATACCCCGCATGCGCGGGGTATGACGAGTTTTATCTCGGCGACGCCGTGCCGCTTATAAGCGCGGCGGAGTCCCCTCGCCTACAGCGCCGCCAGCACCGCCTTCGCAATATCCGCGGTGCCGTTGCGGCCGCCGAATTCCATCGGCTTGATGCCGTCCGCATAGACCTTGTCGACCGCGCGCTCGATGCGCTCGCCGGCTTCCGCGGCGGCCTCGATGCCGTGCTTGTCAGCCAGCCAGTCCAGCATCATCGCGGTGGAGAGGATCATGCCGGTCGGATTGGCCTTGCCCTGCCCCATGATGTCGGGCGCGGTGCCGTGGCAGGGCTGGAACACGGCGTGACGGTCGCCGATGTCGGCCGAGGGCGCCATGCCCATGCCGCCGATCAGGCCGGCGGTCATGTCGGAGAGGATGTCGCCGAACATGTTCTCCATCACCATGACGTCGAAATCCCAGGGCCGCTTCACCAGCAGCGCCGAGCAGGCGTCGACATAAAGCCGGTCGGCCTTAACCTCCGGATGACGTTGAGCCGCCTCATCGAACATCTCACGAAAGAACGCAAACGCCTTGAAAACATTGGCCTTGTCGACGCAGGTGAGCCCGCCCGGCCGGCCGCGCGCCTTGCGGCGTTCGGCCAGCCTGAAGGAAAACTCGAACAGCCGCTCGGAGGTTTTCCGGGTGATCACCAGCGTCTCGCGCGCCTCGCTGTCGGTGACGACGCCCTTGCCCATCGAGGCGAACAACCCTTCCGTGGATTCGCGGATCACGACCAGATCGATGCCGCGTTGATCGGCGCCGACGATCGGGCTGGGCACGCCGGGAATCAGCCGCGCCGGCCGCACGCCGGCATAGAGGTCGAAATGAAAGCGCAGTTCGACCTGCGGCATGATCTCGGTGTTGTCGGGATAGCGCACCGACGGCAGCCCGCAGGCGCCCAGCAGGATCGCATCGGCCTCGTCGCACAGCCGTACCGTCGAGTCCGGCATCGACTTGCCGGTGGCGAGATAGTGGTTGGCGCCGGCGGGCGCCTCGGTGAAGCGAAACTTGAGGTCGGATGTCGCCTCAACCTTGCGTAACACTTCAAGTGCCGGCGTCATCACTTCAGGACCGATACCGTCG
>DATNMT010000027.1:0-2426 GCA_035602495.1 Bradyrhizobium sp. | reverse complement strand
CCCGGGCTCGCCACGGGCGATGGCGGACCGTCTTGGGTGGTGTTATGTACGGCCAATGACCTCATTCCTGAGCACGATCATCCTCCCCATCGCCGTCGGCGCCGTCGCGCTGGTACTGCTGCTTGGTCTTCTTAACATGATGCGGGGCGGATCGCCGAACCGGTCCCAGAAACTGATGCGGCTGCGGGTGTTGCTGCAGTTCGTCGCGATCGTCATCACCATGCTCGCGGTCTGGGCGATGGGGCGCTAGTTGGAGGTTCGCTGGCAATTTCGGAACGGGGCGTCACCTCTCCCGATGGGAGAGGTAGTAACGAAGATTGGAGCTAACCATGGTCGTCCTCAATCGTATCTACACGAAAACCGGCGACGACGGCACTACCGCGCTCGGCAGCGGCGAACGCCGCCCGAAATACGATCTGCGCATCGCGGCCTATGGAACCGTCGACGAGACCAACGCCGCCATCGGCATCGTGCGGCTGCATCTGGCCGACGCACGCGAGCTCGACGCCATGCTGGGCCTGATCCAGAACGATCTGTTCGACCTCGGCGCCGACCTTGCGGTGCCCGAGCGCGAGGGCAAGGCGGAACGGTTGCGGATGGTGGCAAGCCAGGTCGAGCGGCTGGAGCGCGACATCGACACCCTCAATGCGCGGCTGGCGCCGCTGACCTCGTTCGTGCTGCCGGGCGGCACGCCGGCAGCCGCCTACCTGCATCTGGCGCGCACGATATGCCGCCGGGCGGAACGGATCATGGTGGAACTCGCCGCGAAACCCAACGAGCCGGTTAGCGACCCGGCCATCCAGTACATGAACCGTCTGTCCGACTTCCTGTTCGTCGCCAGCCGCGCGGCCAACAATAACGGCGCGGGCGACGTGCTCTGGGTGCCTGGCCAGAACCGTTAAAGCGTCCCGATTCGGGGGCGATTTTTAGCCGGCGCGCGTTGACCGGGGTTGGCCGGACCTTTAGGTTCCGCGCCCAGTGATAAAACGCCAATGCAAGCGAAAGAGGATCGATGAAGGTTTTGGTGCCGGTGAAGCGGGTGGTCGATTACAACGTCAAGGTCCGGGTCAAAAGCGACGGATCGGGCGTCGAACTCGCCAACGTCAAGATGTCGATGAATCCGTTCGATGAAATCGCCGTCGAGGAGGCGCTGCGGCTGAAGGAGGCCGGCAAGGCGACCGAGGTGGTGGTGGTCTCGATCGGGGCCGCGCAGGCCTCCGAGACCATCCGGACCGGGCTTGCGATGGGCGCCGACCGCGGCATCCTGGTCAAGGCGGACGGCAATGTCGAACCGCTGGCGGTGGCGAAGATTCTCAAGGCCATCGCCGACGAAGAAAAGCCCGGCCTGATCATTCTCGGCAAGCAGGCGATCGACGACGACTCCAACCAGACCGGCCAGATGCTGGCGGCCCTGCTCGGCTGGTCGCAGGCGACCTTCGCCTCCAAGCTCGAAGTCGAGGGAGGTGATTTCAAGGTGACGCGCGAGGTCGACGGCGGCCTGCAGACCCTGAAACTGAAGGGCCCGGCGATCGTCACGACCGACCTGCGGCTGAACGAGCCGCGCTACGCCTCGCTGCCCAACATCATGAAGGCGAAAAAGAAGCCGATCGCCGACAAGAGCGCCGCCGACTACGGCGTCGATCTCACCGCGCACTTGGAAATTCTCAAAACTTCCGAACCGCCCGGCCGCAAGGGAGGCGTCAAGGTCAAGGACGTCGCTGAACTGGTGTCGAAGCTCAAGAATGAAGCCGGGGTTCTCTGATGGCGACGCTGTTGATTGCCGAACACGACAATGCCTCGATCAAGGACGCCACCAACAAGGCGCTGACGGCGGCTTTGGCGCTCGGCGGCGAGGTCCATGTGCTGGTCGCCGGCGAAAACGCCAAGGGCGCCGCCGATGCCGCCGCCAAGCTGGCCGGCGTCAAGAAGGTGCTGCTCGCGGATGGCCCGGCTTACGCCCACGACCTCGCCGAGCCGCTCGCCGCCTTGATCGTGGCGCTGGCGCCGTCCTATGACGCCTTTGTCGCGCCCGCGACTTCGCGCTTCAAGAACGTGATGCCGCGCGTCGCGGCCCTGCTCGACGTCATGCAGGTCTCGGAGATCATCAAGGTGATTTCGTCCGACACTTTCGAGCGGCCGATCTATGCCGGCAACGCGATCCAGACCGTGAAATCGAGAGACGCCAAGAAGGTCATCACGGTGCGGACCTCGACATTTGCCGCGACCGGCGACGGCGGCAGCGCGCCCATTGAAAATGCTGCGTCGGCGGCCGATCCCGGCCTTTCCAGCTTCGTGGGCGAAGAAGTAGCGAAGAGCGACCGTCCGGAACTGACATCCGCAAAAATCATCGTCTCCGGCGGCCGCGCCATGCAGAGCCGCGAGAATTTCGCCAAATATATCGAGCCGCTGGCCGACAAGTTGGGGGC
>DATNMT010000004.1:0-5395 GCA_035602495.1 Bradyrhizobium sp. | reverse complement strand
TTCAATTGACCTTTTGCGGCAGCACCTTGCCTTCGATTTTGGGGAGATCGTTGGCCGAGGCCGAGCGATCGGAGCCGGCGCGGCGGGTCAGTTCAACGGTCAGCCGCTCGGCCGCCTCGGTCTGCATCAGGCCCAGGATATCGGACATTTTCCGCGGCGCGATCTGCGAGGCGATTTCGATCAGCACCGGCATTTCGAGGCGATCGAACACCTTGGCGACGTCCTTCGGCTTCATGCCCTCATACATGGTGATGATCCCCTTGAAGCGCGCCGCTTCGGCCGCGTTCTTCTGTTCGGTCGCCGTCGAGATCCGCGATTCCACCGCCTTCAATTCCTCGACCTTGGTCTCGATGCGCTTCTCGGCGGCTTTCAGCAGGCTTTCGCGGATGTCGATCTCGCGGGCACGGGCTTCCAGCTCCTGGCGCCGCGACTGCAGCCGCTCGAGGATGGCGCGCTCGGATGCCGACACCGGCGCGGTCGGTTCGGGATAGATCACCTTGCCGTCCGGCTTCGCTTCCGGGGCGGTGGCGGCAGGCTTGGCGGGTTCCTCCTTGGGCTTCTCGACCGAGCCGGTGATGTCGGCGGCATCGGGCTTGCTTCCGCTCGGGAAATTGAAGTTTTCCTGCGCCCAGGACGGCTTGATCGAGCCCGGCTGATAATCGAACACGTAGCCGCCATCGATCACGAGGCCGGAGACCTTGAGCACGGCAAGGCCCGCGACCGCGACCAGCACCACCGGGATGACGCGAATATCACGAAAGGATTTCATGCAGCTAAGCCGTTAGACCTTCTGCGATCGGAGAACGCCTGCGCCGCCGCGGCAACCGCCTTGGCCGAGGACACCGGGGCCGGGGCCGGGGCCGGCTCCGCTTCGCCGGCCGGCCGCGCCGCAATCGCGATCCTGGACAGCCGCCGCAGCACGTTGTCGCCTTCGGCGAGCTGCTTGCGCAGCTGCAGCGACATTTCGCTCGCCGAAAGCAGCTGGTTGCCGAGATTCTCGTTGACGTCGCGGACGGTGTGCTTGAGGCCGCCGATGGCGCGCTCGGCGATTTCGGTCGCCGTGATCAGTTCGCCGATCGTCGCCTTCAGCGAATGCTCGTCCGCCTTCAGGCGTTTCAGCCGCCGGTTGAGCAGCATGCAATAGCCGATCGTCAGCATCAGCAATATCGCCACCAGGCTCTCGATTGCTATTCCGAATGAATGACTCATTGGGCCTCCAATGCCTTGTTTTGCTCATCGGCCTTCTCGAACATCGCGAAGGTGGTGTTGGGCTTGCGCAGCTGCTTGGTGACGCGAATGGCGACGCGGTCGCCGACCCGCCCCATCCGCCCCTCGGTCAGGATGACGCTGCCGCAGCGCACCTCGACCAGCGCGTCGGCGCGCATTTCGAGCGGCAGCGTATCGCCGACCTTCAGCTTCATCAGTTGCTTGAGCGGAATGTCGGCCTCGTACAGCACGGCGTCGACCGAGATCTCGGCCTGTGCGACTTCGGTGGCGAAATGACCTTCCCAGATCGGGTCGCGGCCGAATTTTTCGCCCATGAACATCTGCAACAGCACCGGCCGGATCGGCTCGATGGTCGCGTAAGGCAGCAGCAGCTCGATATTGCCGCCGCGATCCTCCATGTCGATGTGCAGCCGCACCAGGATGGCGGCGTTGGCCGGGCGGCTGATGGCGGCGAAGCGCGGATTGGTTTCGAGACGGTCGATGTTGAAGGTCACCGGCGACAGCGGCCGGAACGCCTGCTCGGCATCGGTCAGCACCACTTCGACCAGCCGCTTCACCAGATTGGTCTCGATCGTGGTGTAGGGCCGACCTTCGATGCGCAGCGACGTCTGGCCGCGGCGGCCGCCGAGCAGCACATCGATCATCGAATAGATCAGGCTCGAATCCACGGTGGCGAGCCCGAAATTCTCCCATTCTTCGGCCTTGAATACGCAGAGCACCGCCGGCAAGGGAATCGAATTCATGTAGTCGCCGAACCGCACCGAGGTGATGCGGTCGAGCGAGACTTCGACGTTGTCGGATGTGAAGTTGCGCAAGGACGTGGTCATCAGCCGCACCAGGCGGTCGAACACGATTTCGAGCATCGGCAGACGCTCGTAGGACACCATCGCCGAATCGATGATGGCGCGGATGCCGGAATGGTCGTCGAGATTGACATCGCCGACGGAGAAACCGAGCAAATTGTCGATTTCCTCCTGCGACAGCACACGCTCGCCGCTGTTCTTGCCACTGCCGAAATCGCGGCTGCCGTCCTCGACCATGGCGGCCCATTGCAGCGCCATGGTGCCGGAGAGTTCATTGGCCGCGGCCGCGGCCGCCGCCTCCGCCGGGTCCTCGGAATCGAGCGAGGCCTCCCATTGGGCGGCGATTGCATCCTGGTCGTCGAGGGGATTGCCCGCCATGTCTTCAGACCCGTCCCGTCACTGAACGACGACTTCCTTGAACAGCACCGCGTTCACCGGTATCGGCGCCAGCGCGACATTGACGCGCCGGGTCAGTTCCTCCTTGAGGCGGAACAGGCCGGCCGAACCGTTGAGGTCGGTCGGCCGCAATTCGCGCAAATAAGTCTGGAAAATATCGGTGACGCGCGGCATCGACGGCCTGATCGCCTCGACCTGCTTTTCTTCCCTGACCTCGAGCATCAGCCTGACCTTGAGGTACTGCACGCGCTCGCCGGGGGCACCCACCAGATTGACCATCATTTCCGGCACGTCGACGAACACCGGCGGTTTCGGCGGCGGCCCCTCGGCGTGCATTTCCTCGCCGGAATGCCTGAAGAACATGAAATAAGTCGCAGCCCCGCCGCCGAGCACGGCGAGCACGCCCACAATCGCGATGATCAGTTTGAGTTTGCCCTTGGCAGGGGCTCCGCCTTCGATCGCTTCCGCGGCCGCGCCTTCTGCTGCCTGTTCGTTGTCCGCCATCGCCCCGCCCGCCGGCCTTTCAGGATCAGCGCGATGCCGCAAGGCTGGTCATGACGCGATACAAATGCCGCCGGCGCGCACGCGCTCACTTCGATGGTGACGCTAAGGTAACAATGGTTAATGGAACCTTTCTTTTGCCCTGCGACTGGGAAAAAGTTGCCGGGCAAACATGGTCAACAAGACCTTTCTGCCGCCCCTCGCGCACCCCGGCGAAGCGCCTAACCCGTTACAATTTCTAACATTTCCAACTTGGCACGGCTTTCGCTCTACCTCATGCGAACCGCGGGCTTGGGAGAGCCTGACGGTTCGAGAGATTCGCAAAACAGCCTGGGAGGGCTTTGGGCGGATCACCAGAGGGGAGAACATGCGATGGAGAACGCGCTTCTCGTCGGACTTTCGCGGCAGATGGTGCTGGAACGGCAGATGGATGTCGTCGCCAACAACGTCGCGAACGTCAACACCAACGGCTTCAAGGCCGACAAGTCGCTGTTTCAGGAGTACCTGAAGACCGGCGCGCATGAAGACAACTTTGTCGGTCGCGACCGCAGCATTTCCTATGTGCTGGACAACGGCACCTTCAAGGATCTTTCCGCGGGCCCCACCGAGCAGACCAAGAACCCGCTCGATGTCGCGATCGACGGCGGCGGCTTCCTGGTGGTGCAGACGCCCGGCGGCGAGCGCTACACCCGCGACGGCGGCCTTTCGATCAACAATCAGGGCCAGCTGGTGACCGCAAGCGGCCAGCCGGTGCTCGGCAACTCCGGCCCGATCGTGTTCCAGCCGACCGACCATGACATCTCGATCGCCCCGGACGGCAACGTCACCGTGCAGGAAGGCATCAACCGGATCGACTCGGTGCGCGGCAAGCTGCGGCTGGTCAGCTTCGCCGACGCGCAAAGACTTCTGAAGGAAGGCTCCAACCTGTATTCGGCCGGCACCGCCGCGGCGCAGCCCGACACCGCCTCGCGGGTGCGCCAGGGTTTCATCGAGAAATCCAACGTCAACTCGGTCGCTGAGATGAGCCGCATGATCGAGGTGACGCGCACCTACACCCAGATCGCCACCCTGCTGCAGCAGCAGAGCGACCTGCACAAATCCGCCATCCAGCAACTCGCCGACGTTCCGGCTTAAGGAAACTGACCCATGCGCGCTCTTTATACCGCGGCGACCGGGATGGCGGCCCAGGAACTCAACGTCCAGGTGATCTCCAACAACATCGCGAACCTGCGCACCACCGGCTACAAGAAGCAGCGCGCCGCGTTCCAGGACCTGATCTATGACCATGTGCGCCGGGTCGGCGCGCAGGCTTCCGACCAGGGCACCATCCTGCCGGTCGGCGTCGACATCGGCGGCGGCGTCAAGACCGTCGGCACGCCGCGGCAGATGACGCAGGGCACGCTGGCGCTGACCGGCAACGATCTCGACATCGCGATCCGCGGCGAAGGCTTCTTCAAGATCCAGATGCCCGACGGCACCTTCACCTATACCCGCGACGGCTCGTTCCAGATGGACGCCACCGGCCGCGTCGTCAACGCGCAGGGCAATCCGGTGCAGCCGACCATCACGATCCCGCAAAATGCCTCCGCCATCACCATCAACACCCAGGGCCAGTTGTCGGTGACCTTGCCGGGCTCGACCACGCCGACCCTGGTCGGCCAGATCGGCCTGACGCGCTTCATCAACAAGGCCGGCCTGCAGCCGATCGGCGACAACTCGTTCACCGACACCCCGGCGTCGGGTCCGCCGCAGGACGGCCTCGCCTCCGTCGACGGCTATGGCGACATGCAGCAGAGCAACCTCGAACAGGCCAATGTCGAGGTCGTCAACGAGATCTCCGACCTGATCGCGGCGCAGCGCGCCTACGAGATGAACGCCAAGGTGATCAGCGCCGCCGACCAGATGCTGCAATCCGCTTCCGCGCTGTTCCGGTAAGGGAGTTGATGATGACGATGCGCCTGCTCCTGCTCGCAACCGCCCTGCTCGCGGCATCCGCCTCGGCCGCCTTCGCGCAGAGCGACGCCGACGATGCGCTTGCGCCGCCGGTGCTGCGCGCCAGTGTCACCGTCTCCGGCGACGTGGTGCGGATCGGCGACGTCATCGACAACGCCGGCACTGCCGCGCAAATCGCGATCTATCGTGCGCCCGATCTCGGCACCACCGGCACGCTGCCGACCGCGCAGGTGCTTAACGCCTTGCGCGCGCATCAGGTGATCGGCGTCGACACCCGCGATCTCAAGCAGATTTCGGTGACGCGGCTGGCGCGCACGCTGGACGCCAAGGACATCGAATCCCAGGTGGCGCATGCGATCGAGCATCGCGGCGGCCTTGGCGAAGCCGCCAATCTCAGCCTGACCTTCGACCGCGACGTGCAGGATATGCGGCTGGAGGCAACGAACACCGGCGCGATGCAGGTGGTCGCCGCCCGTTTCGAGCCGCGCAACGGCCGCTTCGACGTCACCTTCGAG
>DATNMT010000002.1:0-18474 GCA_035602495.1 Bradyrhizobium sp. | reverse complement strand
GGCGGGTGCGCGGATGCAGCCGACGGCTTTCGCGCTCGATCTGATCGAGCAGGTCCGGCCAATGCTGCGCGGGATCGAGCGCGTTCTTTCGCCGCGGCATGTCTTTGATCCCGCATCTTCGCGGCGGGTTTTCAGGTTCGTGGCACCGGATTTCACGCTGACCCTCTTTGCGAGCTTGCTGGCGCGCCTGCGGTCCGATGCGCCCGGCGTTTCCATCGAGTGGACCGCGCCGCGAGAGCCGACACCGCTGGATGTGGCGGACGGGCAGGTCGACATCGCCATTGTGCCGGCGCAACTCCGACTGCCCGGGGGCGTCAGCAGCGAAGCGATCGGCGAGGTGAAATGGCGCTGCTTCGGCCGTCAGGGACATCCGGCGTTTTCCCGATGGGGACGCAAAAGCTGGTCGCAATGGCCGCATCTCGCCGTGCGGGTTGGCGACAGCCTGACAAGCCCTGTGAATCTCGCGGCGGCCGCAGCGGGGCTGGCGCGCAGCATCGCCGGTTGGGTGCCGCATTTCTCCGCCATCGCCCCTATTCTGGCTGGCTCGGATTTGCTGACCACCCTGCCGTCGATTGCGCTCGCCGAGTCGTTGGGCCCTTATCGGCTGGACAGCCGAGAGGTTCCGTTTCCGATTGGGCCGCTTCCGCATGTAATGATCTGGAGCACCGCTCGAAGTGCCCATGCCGAGATCATCTGGCTGCGCGATCGGCTCCGACCGATCGCCAAAAATCAATTTGCCGCTCCGCCGCCTAGAAGCTGATCCGATCATGCGACAGAACCCTCCCGGTTTGAGGGTCGAAATAACGGTGTCGTGTGTTACACCGACCACCCTTACGCGACGCACTTATCTGCATCGCGAGGACAATCAAGACTCGGACAACATGCGCACCGACCTTTTCGATTTCGAACTTCCCCCATCCCGCATCGCGCTGCGCCCGGCGAGCCCGCGCGATGCGGCGCGCATGCTGGTGGCAGAGCCGGACGGCGTGTTGCGCGACCGCGCGATATCCGATCTGCCGGATTGGCTCGAGCCCGGCGATGCGCTGGTCGTGAACGACACCAAGGTGATCGCGGCCCAGCTGAAAGGCCGGCGCATCGGTCGCGAGACCGAGCCGAAGATCGAGGCGACATTGATCAAGCGGCTCGACGGTTCGCGCTGGCAAGCGCTGGTGAAGCCTGCAAGGAAGCTCGTGTCGGGCGACGTGGTTCGCTTCGGCAATGAGGGCCGGGTATGCCTGCTCGGCCATCTCGATGCCGAGGTCGAACACAAGGGCGAGGACGGCGAAGTCACGCTGTCGTTTTCATTTCACGGGCCGGCGCTGGATCAGGCCATCGCCGATCTCGGCAGCCCGCCGCTGCCGCCTTACATCGCCTCGAAACGCACGCCCGACGATCGCGATGCCGCCGACTATCAGACCATGTTCGCGACCCATGAGGGCGCGGTTGCCGCGCCAACGGCGGGGCTGCATTTCACGCCGGCACTCGAAGCCGGGTTGCGCGGCCGCGGCGTCGAACTGCACCGGCTGACGCTGCATGTCGGGGCAGGGACGTTCCTGCCGGTCAAGGTGGACGACACCGCCGGCCACAAGATGCATGCCGAATGGGGCTGCATCTCCGCCGATACCGCCACCGCGTTGAACGAGGCGCGCGCCCGAGGCGGCCGCATTGTCGCGGTCGGCACCACCTGCTTGCGGCTGCTGGAGAGCGCCGCCGCCGAGGACGGCACGATCCAGCCGTTTGACGCAGAAACCTCGATCTTCATCACCCCGGGCTATCGCTTTCGCGCCGTCGATATTTTGCTGACCAACTTCCATCTGCCGCGTTCGACGCTGTTCATGCTGGTGTCGGCGTTCTCAGGCCTCGACACCATGAAGAGCGCCTATGCCCACGCCGTCAAAAGCGGCTACCGCTTCTATTCCTATGGCGATGCGTGCCTGCTGTTTCGTGCTAAGTCGACGGCATGACATCCGCCAATCATTTCGTACTGCTCCGCCGTGACCGCCAGGCGCGCACCGGGAAACTGACCACGCCGCATGGTGTGGTGCGGACGCCGGCCTTCATGCCGGTCGAGACCAAAAGGGTCGCCCTACGGCATCGTACGACAGGAAATGACTGCGGCAGCAACCGACCTCGAAACCGGTGGCGATAATAGCGAGCTTTACGACAGAAGACTTTGCCCAAATCCAGCGCAAGGCTCTCACTTGAAGCGCCCGATGATCCCGCAAAGACGGTCGCAGGATTTGGCGAGATGCTTGTTTGGTACCGTCGCGATGCCCAGAAGAAGCCCCGATCGTCCGGAAGCCGGCCGTGCATACCAGGTTGACAATGCGGCTGGTGCCATTCCAAACGCCAGGGTTTCCCTGGCGATGGATGTGTCCGGCGCGCCGTCGGGCAATCGCAGCAGCGCAGCCAATCCCGCTGTTGTGATGCTGGCAGCTTTGACGTGCAGCTGAAGGCACTCCAGCAACGCGTCACGCTGAGCAGAGTAGGCACGCTTGGTACGCCGAAGATGGCGCAGGTAGTGACCTTCGCGCACAAACTCGGCGGTCGCGAGTTGCACGGACGGCCCGGGCGGCGGCGCAAGGCACGCCGCGACCTCCATGAAGCGGGACAGCAGCGAAATGGGCGCGACGAGGAAACCGAGCCGCAACGTGGGACTGATGGTCTTGCTGAAGGAGCCGATGTGGATGACGCGCCCACCGCGATCAAGTGAGGCGAGCGCCGGCGCGGCTCGCCCCTTCAGCTGCAGTTCGCTCAGATAGTCGTCTTCGATCACCCACACGCCTTCTTGAGCGGCCCAATCGAGCAGACGCAATCGACGTTCCAGCGATAGAGTAACCCCGAGCGGCGCCTGCTGCCCTGGGGTAACGACAACCAGCTTCGCATCCGGGACGTGGCACAGCCCATAGTCGACATCGATTCCGCTGGCGTCGACCGGGATTGGCGCAAGCGATAATCTTGCGAGTTCCAGGCCCCGACGGGTGAACGGGAAACCGGGGTCCTCTACCCAGACTTTCTGTCCCTCGAGGCCAAGCACGCGGAGCGCCAGTCCCAGGCCGCTACTGTATCCCCCGGTTATGATGACCTGCGAGGGCGAACATTCGATGCCACGGGCGATGGCAAGATAGGCGGCGATTTCCCGGCGCAGTTCAAGTTCACCTCGCGGATCCGGGTAAATGGGTGCCGCGCGTGCTTCGGCACGAACGGCATGGCAGCGGATTCGTGCGAGCAGGGTGGCCGGAAATGTCTGCTCTGCAGGTACCCCCATCTGAAAGATGGCCGGTCCCTGGGTCATCTCCTTGTACATCTCCATGAACGAGCCCGGATCGGGTGGCTGTTCGGACCGGGTGACTGTGCGAGGCCGCTCCGCGACATGGGTTCCGGTCGCCCGCGATGCGACGATGAGCTGCGCTGCGGACAGCTTTTCGTAAGCCGCGCGCACGGTGCCGCGGGCGACGCCAAGCTGCGCCGCAAGGTCCTGCCAGGACGGCAAGCGCGCGCCGGGTGCGAGCACACCACTCTGGATCGCCACGCCGATATCTTTTCGGATCTGCTCAGCCAGCGGCGTCTTCGCAGAGCGGTCGAGTTCCAATTGAAACGGCTTGGTCACGGGCTCGTAGTACACGATTTTTGTGCGTTCTTGGTGCTTTTTTCCGACCCAAGAAAAGGCATTTATTCGAGCGGAAGGAGGAGAGCCATGAAGATGCGAACTATCATCGGCGCAGCATCTGCTGCCATTGCCCTTGCAATCGCTGCGGCCGCCTCCGCCCATGATGTCGGCGACAAAGTCACGCCGAACTTCGCGCAGGCGATATCCAACATTCCGGGCAAGTCGCTGATCGCCGTGGTCGTCGACTATCCGCCGGGTGGGGCCTCGGTGCCGCATACCCACGCAAAATCGTCCTTCATCTACGCCTACGTCATATCGGGAAGCATCGAGTCGAAGGTGAACGACGGCCCAACACGGATCTACAGGGCGGGCGAGAGTTGGTCCGAACCGCCCGGCGCCAGCCATCCCATCAGCCGCAATACCAGCAAGACCGCGCCGGCAAAGCTGCTCGCGGTCTTCGTCGTCGATACCGACGAAAAGGAACTGACCACACCCGTCAAATAGAGTCCAAGGAGCAAGAAGAATAACAATGGGCAAACGTCTCGATTACAACCAAGTCGCTCCGAACGGCGTAAAGGCCCTTGGCGGGGTCTATGGCTATGTCCTGCAGAGCGGCCTTCCCGCCGAACTGGTTGAACTTGTTTATCTGCATGTCTCGCAGATCAACAACTGCGCCTATTGCCTCGACATGCACACCCGCGACCTCATCAAGAAGGGTGTGAAGATCGAGAAGCTGGCGCTGGTGCAGGCCTGGGCGGAAGCCGGCCATCTCTTCAGCGAGCGTGAGCGTGCCGCGCTCGCCTGGGCCGAAGCGGTGACCCGCGTGTCAGAGACCGGCGTGCCGGATGAAGAGTTCCAGGCCGCGCGCGCGGTCTTTGAGGAAAAGGAACTTGTCGATCTCACGATCGCGATCGGCCTGATGAACGCCTACAACCGAATGGCGATCAGCTTCCGAAATACGCCACGGGCTGCGCTCGAGCAGCAGGAGCATGGGCGGCCTGCGGAAACCTGATCTCCCCTCGGGAGCTGATCGAGGGTTCGCCGCGCTTCGCGGGAGGATGAATTTATTCCAGTGGTGGAGATTTCCACCCATCAGAGAGCAAGCCAGGGAGATCTTGTAATGACGAACGCCGACGTGGAAGCGAGGCACGATGTCACGGTAGCTGTCGTGCGGGAGAAAGGGGCTCGGTTCCAGATCGAGAGGGCCAGTATCGACCCGCCTCGTCCGCACGATGTAATCGTCCGGGTGGTCGCTACCGGCGTCTGCCATACGGACATGCTCGTTCGAGATCAAGATTATCCCGTGCCGCTCCCGGCGGTGCTGGGTCACGAAGGTTCCGGCATCGTCGAAGCGGTTGGTTCGGCCGTGGTCGGCGTAGGGCCTGGTGATCACGTCGTGATGACGTGGCCGTCCTGCGGGAAATGCAGATTCTGCGTCCAGGGCCACCCGACCAGTTGCGAGAAACTCTTCGAACTCAGCTTTGGCTGTGCGCGACCAGATGGCAGCAACGCGATACTCGACCAGGATGGCCATACGCTGCACGGCCATTTCTTCGGGCAATCATCTTTCTCAAGCTTTGCGGTTGCGAGCGAGCGCAACGTCGTAAAAGTTACGAAGGAAGTGCCGATAGAACTGCTTGGGCCGCTCGGCTGCGGCATTCAGACCGGCGCCGGTGCGGTATTCAATGCGTTAAAGATTTCGCCGGGAGCACGTCTGGCTGTCTTCGGCGCGGGCGCGGTCGGCCTGAGCGCGGTGATGGCCGCTCGCGTCGCGGGCGCTTCGATGATCATTGCCGTTGATGTCGCGCCCAAGCGATTGGAACTCGCTCTGGAACTTGGCGCGACACACGTCATCAATAGCCGCGAAGCCGACCCGGTCGCCACGATCCGGGAACTGGCGCCTGGAGGGACGGATTTCTCATTAGAGAGCAGCGGTCGGCCAGCGGTTCTGCGTCAGGCGGTCGATGCGCTTGGCAAGCGTGGAACCTGTGGCGTCGTGGGCGCTCCTCCGATTGGAAGCGAGGTCAGCTTCGACATCAATCACATAATGGTCGGCGAGCGATCAATCCTCGGCATCATCGAGGGAAACTGCGTCCCGCAAGTGTTCATTCCGGAGCTCATCGAGCTCTATCGGCAAGGGAGGTTTCCCTTCGATAAGCTCGTCAAGTTCTACCCCTTCGATCAGATTAACGAGGCCGTTCGCGACAGCGAGTCAGGGGTGACGCTTAAACCCATTCTGACCTTTCCGAAATGAGGCGAAGCTCCGGTTCGGTCGGCAATAAAAAAGCCCCGGACCTGTTCGGGCGGGGCTTTGGTTCAGGTGATGCGACCGTCCAATTACGCGCGCACGCCTCCCAAGGCCCAAGCAGGCTTTGCGGTTTTGGTGGTGCGTTTGGCGGTCGTCATCATGGGGCGGAAGCTTATGCGGAAGACTTCGGCCGCCGTCAACGGTTTTTGGGGGTAAAATCGGCTTCAACGAGGTTGAACTGCATGCCGTTGTTACGCGATAAGCCGATGCATGAGCCTTCCCAATCATTTCGATCTCGTGGCAACCGACGGCGCGGCACGCACCGGCAAACTGACCACGCCGCATGGCGTGGTGCGGACGCCCGCCTTCATGCCGGTCGGCACCGCCGGCGCCATGAAGGGCATGCATTGGCGCGAGGTGCGCGATGCCGGCACGGATATCGTGCTCGGCAATACCTATCATTTGATGCTGCGGCCGGGCGCCGAGCGCATTGCCGCGCTGGGCGGCCTGCAGAAATTTACTGGCTGGAACGGGCCGATGCTGACCGACTCCGGCGGCTTCCAGGTGATGTCGCTGTCGGAGTTGCGCAAGGTCAGGGAGCAGGCGGTCACCTTTCGCTCGCACATCGACGGCGCCATGGTCGAATTGTCGCCGGAGCGTTCGATCGAGGTGCAACTGCTGCTCGGCTCCGATATCGCCATGCAAATGGATGAGTGCGTGCGGCTGCCGGCCGAGCGCGGCGATATCGAGCGCGCGATGCAGCTGTCGCTGCGCTGGGGCGAGCGCTCCAGGCGCGCCTTTGAAACGGCGCCCGCCGGATGCCTGCTGTTCGGCATCGCGCAGGGCGGCGACATAGCCGAGCTTCGCCGCGCCAGCGCGCGGGGCCTGGTCGAGACCGGCTTTCATGGTTACGCGATCGGGGGGCTCGCGGTCGGCGAGCCGCAAGCGGTGATGCTGGCGATGATCGAGGAGGTCGCGCCGATCCTGCCCGAGGATCGGCCGCGATATCTGATGGGCGTCGGCACGCCCGAAGACATCCTGGAAGCGGTTGCGCGCGGCATCGACATGTTCGACTGCGTGATGCCGACGCGCAACGGGCGGCACGGCATGGCGTTCACCCGGTTCGGCCAGATCAATCTGCGCAACGCGCGCCATGCCGACGACCCGCGGCCGCTCGACGAGGAGAGCGCATGGCCGGCGGCACGCAGCACTTCGCGGGCCTATTTGCATCACCTCGTGCGATCCGGCGAGACGCTGGGGGCGATGCTGTTGTCGGAAATCAACATCGCCTATTACCAGCGCCTGATGCACGACATCAGGGACGCCATCGCAAAGGGAACTTTTGCGGATTTCAGCCAACGCACACGCGCCGGCTGGGCCAACGGCGATATCCCGGCGCGCTGAAGTCCAACGGCCGAAGTTCAGTCGCGGAAGTTCAATTTTAATTCAGTTGCAGACAAACCGCCTGAGAGCATGCTTGGTCACAAAACCGTAACCGCAGGTATCGCAGGTCCAGAGATAGCTGATGATGTTGTCGGAAACATAGGCGGACGCTTCCGCGGCGACCATTGAATCGGCGCACACCGGACAGGTCGGCAAATCACAGCCACGCGGATCGGGGCTACGCGTATCGGTCGACAGGACTTCAGCAACAGCTGACATCGTGACCTCCTTGCGATTTGAATTGCGATCTGAGCCCAGCTTCACCATACACCAATTTGCTTGACAGTGTAGCAACACAATTGCGTTGGTTTTGCGTTATTCGGTCGCTCAAAACTTTTGCATTGCAGCGAATATCGGTCGGTCGGATTCTGACTTGCACCCGGGCGCAAGCTGCCCGTAATGAGAGAAGAGCCTCTATTTGGCGCACATTGATGAAACAGGAGTCAGTCATGGACGCACCGACAACCATTAGTGCAGTGCACCGTCCCGGCCGCGGCCGTGTCTTCGACTCGATCGTGGACGCGGTCGGCGACACCCCGATCGTTCGCCTGCGCAAATTGCCGCAGGCGCACGGCGCGCACGCGACCATTCTCGCCAAGCTGGAATATTTCAGTCCCGCGGCCAGCGTGAAGGACCGCATCGGGGCCGCGATGGTGATCGCGATGGAGAAAGCCGGCCACATCAACGCCGACACCGTGCTGATCGAGCCGACCTCGGGCAATACCGGCATTGCGCTGGCTTTTGTCGCCGCCTCCCGCGGCTATCGGCTGAAGCTGGTGATGCCGGAATCGATGTCGATCGAGCGCCGCAAGATGCTGGCGTTCATGGGCGCCGAGCTGGTTCTCACCCCGGCCGCGCAAGGGATGAAGGGCGCGATCGCCACCGCCGAGGAGCTGGTGCGCACCACACCGAATTCGGTGATGCCGCAGCAGTTCAAGAACCTCGCCAACCCCGAAATTCACCGCCGCACCACCGCGGAGGAAATCTGGAACGATACCGGCGGCAATATCGATTACTTCGTCGCCGGCGTCGGCACCGGCGGCACCATCACCGGCGTCGGCCAGGTCCTGAAGCCACGCAAGGCGTCGCTGCGGGTGGTCGCGGTGGAACCGGAGGAAAGTCCGGTGTTGTCCGGCGGCCAGCATTCGCCGCACAAGATCCAGGGCATCGGCGCGGGCTTCGTTCCCGACATCCTCGATCGTTCGGTGATCGACGAGATCATCAAGATCAACAGCGCGACCGCGATCGAAACCACGCGCGCGCTGGCGCGCAACGAGGGCATTCCCGGCGGCATTTCGTCGGGCGCGGCGATTGCCGCCGCGATCCAGATCGGCAAACGCCCGGAAGCCGCCGGCAAGACCATCCTGGCAATCGTGCCGTCATTCTCCGAGCGCTATCTGTCGACGGCGCTGTTTGAGGGAATCTGACCATGGCGGATCAACCGAGACGGCCGCGAACCCTGAACGACGCCCGCACCGAGGCCGAGGCTGCGTTCAAGCGGACCACCACCAAGGTGGCGGAGGCGCCGCCGAAGGCGACCGCACTTCCCGGCGTCAAGGAACTGGTCTCGCTGCGGATCGACCAGGACGTGCTCGAGCACTTCCAGGAAGGTGGGCCCGGTTGGCAGGACCGCATCAACGACGCCCTGCGCAAGGCGGCCGGGAAATAGCCGGGACAGCGGCGTCGCGACGCCAGACACCTCGAAGACAAAAAAGCCCGGCATCAAGCCGGGCTTTTCTGTTGGTCTGACGGACTATTGCAGGAGTCAGCGGCCGAACATCATGCCATGCATCATCCCGCCGATGAAGGCGCCGGGATTGCCGCCGCCACCCCCTCCGCCACCGCCGCCGCTACCGCCACTGCGACGACCGCCGCCACTGCCACCGCTGTGGCGACGGGCCGGCCTGTCGTCGGAGTCGTCGCTGGAGCTGCTCGAGGCCGCGGTCGTGGCGACGATCTCGGTCAACAGCGCCTTGTGCTGCAGCTTGTTGAGGAACCCGCTCGAGGGATAACCGCGAGCGGCCTGCCAGCGCCTGATCACGGAGCGTGTGTCGCCGTCAAACTTCCCATTCACTTTGGTATCGAAGCCAAGCCCGGTCAGCCGGCGCTGCACGTCACGGCGCTGGCCCTTGTCGAGGCCGATCTGGTCTTCCGTGGTCTGGTTGGACTCCTCGGTGAAGGTCGCCGGATCGATGCCGGTGGTCAGGTTACGCGTCGTGGTCGACGGCCCGTTCTCCAGCGAGGCGATCCGGGCCAGCGCCAGCGACTTGAACTGACCGTTGGGATAGCTGGTCAGATAGGCGTTGAGCTCTTCCGGTTTGTTGGATTCCTTGACCGAGCGCCAGAATTCGAGCTCGACGTCTGTGCCGGGAGAGCTGGATGCAACGGCGGCCGGCGCCGAAGCGGTCGATGCGGCAGCGCCAGGCGCAGGGACGGGAGCCGGGTTCAGATAGACCGAACCGATCAGGTTGGTGTGCCCCCAGGGCAGTTGGCCCTTGTTGGTCTCTTCGTTGACCTGGGCGCGGACTTCCGTCATCGCCTGCTGGATCTCGACGCCGGGCGTCGCGATGTGGGCGATCAGGGCGCGGGTGAACGGACTGTTGGTGCCCTCCTGGCCATCGAGCGCGGTCTGCCCGGGACCGGTCGCAAACGCGATCAGGGTGCCTTCGCCGGATTTCATCTCGGCCAGGCCGGACTGGACCGACACGCTGCGGGTCGCGGAGTTCGACTTGATCTTGGCGGCAAAGGGGTTGTCACGGCAGGCATCGAGGAACACCAGCTTGACCTTGGCGTCGCTCATGGTCTGGTCGAGTGTGAGATCGATATTGATCGCCGCGCCCAGCTTGACGTCCATTTCCGATTTGATGTCGGCATCGACCGGCAACAAATAGTTGGTGCCGCTGATGGCGATGCCATGGCCGGCATAGAAGAACACCGCGACGTCGGCCCCTTGCGCCTTCTTGCCGAAGTCGAGCAGCTTTTCAGTCATCTTGTCGCGGGTGAGGTTGGTGCCTTCGACCACCTCGAAGCCGACATTACGAAGCACAGCCGCCATCGCCTTGGCGTCGACCGGCGGATTGGGAAGTTGCGCCACATTCTTGTAGGCGCCGTTGCCGACGACAAAGGCGACGCGGCGGTCGGCCTTGGCGGCGTTGGCGGTAAACAACATGCAAATCAGGGAAAGAAGGACGGTAAAAATGCGCATCGGAAATCCCCTGGTGGAATCGAGCCGGTTGGGCCCGTCATGCTTCGCCACAGACTACACGAAAAAACCATACTTCGCGCCACAAAAAATTGGATTGATACCCAATTCCCGGCGGCAGCCATCCATGATGCGCACGATAATTGAATCGGCGCGAAAGCTTGCGTGATTTAGATCACAATTTTGGCCAGCGCGGCCGCAAAAAATGGGGGATGGGGATGGCTAGCGGCATCTGGCCGCTCAGGTCGCCGTGCGCACCGGAACCGGATCGGCGGCCCGCAGATTCAACAGGTTGCCGGTCAGGATCATGGCCGCGCCCAGCGCGGTGAACAAGTCCAGCCGCTCCGCATAGATCAGCCAGCCGAGGGCCGCGGTCAGCGGAACCCGCAAGAAATCCATCGGCAGCACCACAGTGGCGTCGGCATGCAGCATCGCGCGCGCCATGCAGTAATGGGAAAAGGTTCCGCAGAACGCGACCGCGGCAACGCAGCCAAAGGCATAAGCCGACGGCCATCGCCAGACGTAAAGCGCGGGGAAAAATCCGGCTGCGGACTGGATCACCAGCATCCAGAAGATAATCGACACCGTCTTTTCGGTGCGGGTCAGCGACTTCACCATGGCGACGGAAATGCCGAAGCCAACCGCGGCCGCCAGCGCGATCAGTTGGCCCGGATTGACGTCGCCGGTCTCGGGCCGGACGATCACGGTGACGCCGATCACGCCGAGGACGATCGCCGCGGTCTTCCAGACCGTCATGCGCTCGCCGAGAAAGCTTGCGGCGACGATGGCGGTCCAGATCGGCATGGTGAATTCGATCGCGACCACCTGGCCCAGCGGTATCAGCGTCAGCGCGAAGAACCAGCCGAGCCCGGCGGCATAGTGGATCAGGTTGCGCCCGACATGCTGCAGCGGCCGCAAGGTCCGCATCGCGGCGAACCCGCCATTCATGCGCACCAGGGGATAGAGCATCAGGAAACCCAGCAGTGCGCGCAGTTCGGTGACCTGAAATACGTTCAGTTCGCGCATCGCCTCGCGGCCGGCGACCGCCACGACCAGCATCAGGGCGAGCCAGCCCGCCATCCACAGCGCGGCCCTCGGCTTGGAGGGCGTTCGGTCCATCGATGAAGGGGGGCCAGACATGCTGCAGATCGGGAGGTTGAAAGACGAGGGAGGCTGAAGGTAAGCGCGCCGGTATCGGCGACCGAGCGGCGATTTGCAACGCGCAAATATGCTGACGCAGCGATGCGCCCGCCCCAATTTCGAGGTGGGAGAATACGCGCGATCGGTGCTAAGGGGACATGTTTGTCATTCCGGGATGGTCCGAAGGACCAGACCTCAGATGCGCAATTGCGCATCGGGGAATCTCGAGATTCCGGGTTCGCGCTTCACGCGCCGGAATGACGCTCAATGGCAATCCGGGAGAAACTGCCCATGCGTATCTTGCAACCGGCCGAATGGTCGAAGCCGCGCGGCTTCTCGCACGGCGTTGAAGTCACCGGTCCGGGCCGCTGGATCGTGCTCGCCGGCCAGACCGGCGGCGACGAGAAGGGCGAGTACGCAACCGACATCGCCGCCCAGGTCGCGGTCGCCCTGCGCCGGATCATCAAGCTTTTGGCGGAGGCCGGCGCGGGACCCCAGCACATCGTTCGCCTGACCTGGTATTTGACCAGCCGCGGCGAATATGAGGCCGCCGGCCCCGGCATCGGCGCGGCCTGGCGCGAGACGCTGGGCAAGAACTTTCCGCCCTCGACGCTGCTCTACATCGCCGGCCTGGTCGATGCGCGCGCCAAGGTCGAGATCGAAGTCACCGCCTTCGTGCCGGGCGCATAGGAGACATTGCGATGAACAACCGATCGACCTCGGCCGACTTCGTCACCGCCTTCGCCACCGGATGGCCGGAGAACCAGCCCGACATCATGGTGCTGTCCCTGACCACGCATAAGGGCGTTCAGGATTTTGCGCTCAACAAGGAACAGGCGCAGTTGATCGCCAAGACCATCAAGGAAACTGCCGCTCGCCTCGCCAGGCCGAAGCGAGATTAGAGCATGATCCGGAAAAATGGACGCCGGCTTTCCGAAAAGATCATGCTCCATCAAAAAGTCAGAGCGGGATGACGATTCGAGGAAAAGTCATCCTGCGCTAGTGTCGCGATAGTGCGATGGAGGCTGAACGGAACGCGCCCTGCGAAGTGATCGAGATCGATTGCCTCGCGCCGCGGGTTGCCAGCGCAATGTTCGCGACGAAGCCGGGCGCGCTTGCTGTCACCTGGAAATTGCCGTTGGCGCCGCGTCCCTCGAGATTGCCGTTGATGCCGCGGCTGCTTTCGCTCCACGAGCCCGACAGCGCGCCGCGATCGGCGATGACGTCGCCTCTGAGATCGAATCTGTAGCTGTCGCTGGCGCAGACCAGGCTCAGATTGAGGCCGTTGCCGCCGGCGCCGACCGCATAGGACGACCGGCATCGAAGCCGCTCGCTGGAACCGTCGTCGAGGGTAACGGTGCCGCCGCCGGACCAGTTGCCGGCCATGCCGGCGAACGGCCCCGATTGCGCGTAGCTTGGGGGACCAAACAGGGTGACGGCGAGCAGGGTGACGAAAGCAAGGATCAGACGTCCGACGGCCACATGCGCGCCAGACGGTGGGCTCGTCTTATTGGCGCGAAGCTTCCCAACGGCCGCTGCACGGGATCCCCGCAGAAGCCCCATTCCATTTACCCGATCCGGCATTACCACTGAGTTGGCCATTCGCATATGCACCACCGATTGAGACCCGGACCACACCTTCGTGTCCGATGCTGCCGGTCACGTCAGCGCCGGCCGCCGAAACCTTACCGTCAGTGATGGTGAGCGTCGAGCGGGTCTGCGGTTCGCAGCTGCCACTCTTGGTCACAACCGTGACACTCCAAAGACCGTCATACGGCGTCTGGGCAAGCGACGGAGCGGCGGTGAGGGCCATGGTCAGAGCGGAAGCACAAAGAACGGTAGCAATGCGATTGGTGCGCATGAATCAGATCCCCGATGTGTGTGATGACGCGGCTTTTCCCGGTCGATTGTGGCCAAAATTTGCTGCGCCGCAGTAACTATAAAAGTTCCTGCCAGATCAAACATTTGATCAGAGGGCCGGTTCCCGAGGGGGGACGGGAATTCTGGGTGGGACGACCAAAAAAACCTTAGCTGGGGCCGATTCGGTACGATCTTACTCCGAAAGGCTCGGCGCCCTGGTCGCGAATTGCTCGTCCTGGGGTTTGGCGGGCAGGCTGCCATGGGCCTTGGCGTAGTCGATGACCTCGCCGAGCAGCTTTTGGCCGAGCGGGGCCAACGCGCGTTCCCACAACTCCCGCGCGGTTTCGCCTTTCCTGACAAAGCACCATTCCTGCGCGGCGATCGCGCCGGCATCCATGCGGTCGGCGAGGTGGTAGACGGTGCCGCCGGCGATCGGATCGCCTTCGCGGATGGTCCATTCCACCGCGGCGATGCCGCGGTGCCGCGGCAATAGCGAGGGGTGGTAGCCGATGCCGCCTAATCTTGCCTTGGCGAGCGCCTGCTTGCTGACGCGGGCGTGGCTATGCGCGGTGACGATCAGGTCGGTGCCGTCGGCGATCTCCGCGGCCACCACCAGCTTGGGATCCGCCTGCACCACGACCTCGATTCCGCCGGAGCGGGCAGCCACCGCGAGACGGTCCTCGGCATCGGCGACGACCACCCTGACAATGTCGACGCCATGCTGGCGCAGCATGTTCAGTGTCGTCACGCCGAAATGGCGGGAGCCGACGAGGGTGATCCGCATCCTGGTTCTGTCCGTCGTTGCTCAGGCCAAGCGAGGGGATCGCGGCGGCCCGTTGGCGTCTTGAATGCCCATGGACGGCGGAAAGTGCGAGGGGCTAAACGCGTCTGGCGGGCTTGATCCACACCTTTTCGGGGATCGTTTCGGGATATCTGGTGGATCACCCGCACGGCGGCCGAACGATCCGTCGCGCCGCCATTGGGGCGATCAAACAGGCCAAGGCCTGTCAGCGCGACCAGTAGCCGTCGACGGCGTGGGCGATAAAAATACCGGCGCTGATAACGCCGAAGAGCGCAGTGACTGCATCCAACATGGCGAAGATCCCAAATCCCAGCGGATCGACCTAACGGCAGAGCTCGCTACACAGTCAAAAGAATTCCGGGGAAAGCCGGATTTTGAGAATGGGATGAGGATTTTAGGCAACAGGACTGACCCAGTCCGGGACAATTTTGGGCTGGCGGCATCGCCTGTGATCGACGCGTTCGCCGATCAACGGGCAAGGCGCGCGGTGTCCGGTCTTTTCAGGGCGCGGCTGAAAAATCTCTCAACAGTTGCGCTTCAGTCACAGTCGGATCGAACGCGCGCTGATAGGTTGTAACCCCTCGTTGAGCGGAACGGTGCGATGAAAAAAATACTGCTGGGAGCGGTCGCGTATTTCGCGGCGACGATAACGGCCTTTGCAGCCGATCTGGCGGCGCAGATTCCGCCGCCGGCACCATTGCCGGTACCGATCATCTACAGCTGGACCGGATGCTATCTCGGCGGCGAGGGCGGCGGTAACTGGGGCCAGAGCCAGCAGATCGCGCGTTCGGGCCCGAACGCCGCTTTGGCCATCACCGGAAAATTCAATTTGAGCGGCGGCATCGCCGGCGGCACCGTGGGCTGCAACGTTCAGTTCAGCAATTTCGTGGTCAGCATCGAAAACGATTATTCCTGGACCAACAAGAAGGGCAGCGCGAACGACATACTGCCGTTCAATCCGGCGGCCATCAGCTCGACGCGCGAGAAATGGATCGACACCCTTCGCCCGCGCTTTGGCTATGCCATCGACCGACTCTTGGTCTACGGCACGGTCGGCATTGCCTGGGCCGGGACCAGCGTGAACGTCGCCAATCCCACCATCGGCGCCTTCGTGACGGATTCGAAAACCCGAACCGGCTGGACCGCCGGCGTCGGCGCCGAATGGGCGGCCTGGGTCGGCCCCTGGGGCGCAGTGACGTTCAAGCTCGAATATCTGCACGTCGGCTTCACCGACAAGCAATACATCAATCCGCCCGTCGTCTTCGCAGGCGGAACGGTCCTCACCCGCGATGCCTCGTTGTCGGACGACATGGTGCGCGTCGGCATGAACGTGAAATTCAACTGGGGTGGGCCGCTGGTGGCGAGGTATTGATTGCATTGTTCCCGTGCCAGCTTTTGTCCGAGGTAGACCAAATTTGACGTCCTCAATCCTGGGATGTACGTTTGGTTATGGCCTCACCGATCATCAATTTCCAAAGCATCTCCGGGTTTTCGATTTCCGCCCAATACGAAAACCTGCCCGCGGGTTCACGGGTCGTGCTGGTGGACAAGACCAGCGGAAAGGCCATGCCGAGCCCGATCACTCCCGCCTCCGGCAGCGGGCCGCTTAGCATTCAGCTTCCAAACAGCGGCCCGAACAAATTCCCGCTTGGTGCTTATGTCCTGCAGGCTCAGGATAAGGCCGGCGTTTTTCTCGCGCAAAGCGTCGAGTTTTTCGTTTCCTGACTTTTTCGGTTCCCCCTGACAAGGCCCGCCATTTCGCGGCGCGCATCGCGCGATATCAGATCGCTTTGTCTCTGACCGATACGATTTCGCTAACAAGACCCCACGCGCTGGAACCTTCGCGCCGCTCGCCGGTTATCATGGCAGCGGCGGAACTGGGAAACCGGCAGTCGCGTAGGAGGCCGCACGGAGTCATGCCCGGGCGGCTTTTTTTGCGTCCCGGCACCGGTTCCGAAATGTGCGAATTCCAACAAGGGGAAGCCATGTCGTCCTGGTCCTGGTGGCTATTGCTGCTCGTCCCGTTTGCCGTGGCTGGATCCTTATGGATCTGGACCGCCATTATTGTTTTGATGGGAACGCGCAAGTTCAGGCGAACCGGTTTAGATCCGGTGTCGCGTGACCACGGGTTGTTTCTTTAGCGCGGCCAGACCGGGCGCCGATTTGCACCAAACCCCGTTTCAGGGGAATAATACCTGGATGCGGCTTCCCTATCACGATCGTTATGCCTACTCGCCGATCATTGACCGCCCGGACTACTCCTGGCCGGACGGCAAGCGGCTGGCCGTCTATCTCGGCCTCAACATAGAACACTTCGCGTTCGGTGCGGGCGAAGGTCATCTGCTAACCGTACCGGGAGTTGCTCCAGACGCTCGGACGTTCGCCTGGCGGGATTACGGCAACCGGGTCGGGGTTTGGCGCTGCCTCGAACTGTTCGATGAACTCAACCTCCCGGCGGCTCACCTCATCAACACGGCGGTCTTCGACTATGCGCCCCGTATCGTCGACGCGCTAAAAGCGCGCGGCGATGAGTTCATCGGGCATGGCCGCACCAACGCCGAGCGCCACGGCCAGATGTGGGAATCCGACGAGAAGCGGTTCCTGCAGGAGGTTCGCGATGCGATCGAACGCGCGTCCGGGAAGCCGCCGAGAGGCTGGATGGCTCCATGGATGGCCGCGACGCACCGGACGCCCGACCTGCTGAAGGAGGTCGGGTTCGATTTCCTGATGGACTGGCCGGCCGACGATCAGCCGCTCTGGATGAAGACGCGCTCCGGTCCGATCATGAGCGTACCGTACCCGCTCGAGATCAACGACAGCCCTCAGATCCTGGTGAGGCATCATTCGCCGGAGCAATTTCGCGACTTCGTCATCGGTCAATTCGAAGAGTTGCTGCGCCAGTCGGCAAAACAGCCGCTGGTATGCGGCATAGCATTGCACACGATGATCGTGGGCCAGCCCTACAGGCTTCGTATGCTCCGCGAGGCGTTGCAGCACATCGTCAACCATCCGGAGAAGGAAAAGGTTTGGTTCACCCGGCCGTCCGCGATCTACGACCATTGCGCCGGATTGCCGGAGAGCAAATTTCCGGCCGCTTAGCCGGCGAGGCGTGCGCCGACCTTTCAAACGCCAATTTTCGCAAGCTTCATAGTCCGGGTTCGCCTGTCAGCAGCCCCGGCAAATGGAGCTGATCATCTTGTCGACCTTCGCTTCTTCACGGTCGATCGCCGGATTGGTGCCAAGCAGCGGCCCTTTCATGGGGGCCATCGCCGACGCCGGATGACGGAAGTGCCGTGCCCGACGAGTTTGTGCCTGGCGTAGCCGGGCTGGTGCCAAAGGCGCCGCCGGTTACCGACATATGCCCGCCGCCCCGGGCCAACACGGCGCTGGTCGAAAGGCCAAGGCAGAGCGCGACGCAAAGAACGGAAAGCCTTTTCATGGCGAAACTCCTTCGAATGCGCGATCAACGGGAGTTACCGCCGATACGCATGCATCCGATGTAGGTTCGCCATTCGCCGACACCATTAAATTGAATGTTATTCGGGAAGGCGCCTCGGCATCGCGTGTAACGAGGTAAACCCCGCCGTCATGCGGAGGGGCCGTCTGAACGCAGCTTGAAACCGGAAATCGGTATCTCGGCGTATCGCTGTTCGGGTGTGCCGTCAGCTTTGAACCCGAGTTTCGCCATTCGGAGCTCTTCTTCCATCGTGATCAGGACAGGCGGATATTCACCAATGATGAACGCCGCCCTTTCAAGGGTGAGGGTTTCCCTCTCATCCAAGAGCATCTGATACATCTTGCTCAGCGGGCGCACGTGTTCAAACGTGACGGCTCTTTTCCAGTCCTTGTCGCCCGACCCTCGAACCTGCTTGGCGGCATCACTGACGCGGTGGTACGTACGCCAGTTCTCCCTCGTGAAACTTCCGCTTTCCAGGTAAAGCGAGATTCCCCAGAGCATCTTGTTGATGGGGAAGCTCGGTTTGAGCCCCGCCTTTGCGCAATCGACCAGCGCGTTGATCAATATGCGAGCTTTCTTCGCATCAAGTGTTTTACCGTGAATCGGGTGCCGCATTTTCGCAACCACAATGATGTCATGAATGTTGAGCGTGCTGCTGTCTCGGCGACGGCCATAGGGAGGATTAGCCGACTCGTCCGCCGTAGCTCAAGAG
>DATNMT010000627.1:0-5064 GCA_035602495.1 Bradyrhizobium sp. | reverse complement strand
GCCGGGGATCAGAACCGAGCGAAGTCGGCCCATGACGTATCTCCTTGAATTAGCGTCCGATGATCATGGCGCGCAGGCTTTTTGGCACCAGCACCGCCAGCGCGACATGCACGATCAGGAACGCAACGATCGCCGACATGCAGATAAAGTGGACGTAACGCGCGATGTCATAGCCGCCGAACAGCGCGGTCAGATACTGCAGCTGCACCGGCTTCCAGATCGAAAGCCCCGACAGCACGATCACCACGCCGACCACGATGATGCCGGCATAGAGCAGCTTCTGCACGTAATTGTATCGGCTGAGGTCGTCATGCGCGAGCTTGAAGGTCAGCGCCGCCTTCACATCCGAGATCACGCCGTCAGGGGTGATCGGCAGCAGTTTCTTGCGGAAGCGGCCGGTGGCAATACCCAGCGCGAGATAGACCAGGCCATTGACCATCAAGAGCCACATCGCCGCGAAATGCCAGAGCAGCGCGCCGCCGAGCCAGCCGCCCAGCGTAATCGAGTGCGAAAAGCTGAAACCGAACAGCGGCGACGCGTTGTAGATCTGCCATCCCGACATGATCATCAGGATCATCGCCACCGCATTGATCCAGTGCACAATGCGGACCCACGCCGGCTGAATGACCTTTGCCGTGGCGGGTACGGTATGCTCGTCGCTGGCTACAAGGCTGGACATGGTGGTTTCCTGGCTTTTCCCTGGCTGTTCCGGCTCAAAACGCCGATACGCAGAATATACGCCGGTTCGGCGGCGGCGTTACTGCCTTACGAATGATTAAGATCGATACTCGCGGCGCATCGCGGTCACAAAAAAGCGAGCCGGGTTGCCCCGGCTCGCGTTCCGACATCCTGTCAGGGACGGAACAGGATGAGCGTGGGGTCAGGAGGCCGGCATCAGCACGGTGTCGACCACGTGGATCACGCCGTTCGACTGGTTGACGTTCGAGATCGTCACCATCGAGGTACCGCCCTTGGCGTCGACGATCCAGACCTTGCCGTCCTGGTGCTTCACGGTGAGCTCTTCGCCTTCGACGGTCTTGAGCTTCTTGCCATCGGTCAGGCTGGAGGCTTCGAGTTTGCCGGGAACCACGTGGTAGGTCAGGATTTTGGTCAGCGTAGCCTTGTTCTCGGGCTTCACCAGGGTATCGACGGTGCCGGCCGGCAGCTTGCCGAAGGCGGCGTTGGTCGGCGCGAACACCGTGAACGGGCCCTTGCCTTCCAGGGTCTCGACCAGGCCGGCGGCCTTCACCGCCGCAACCAGCGTGGTGTGGTCCTTGGAGTTGACGGCGTTCTGGATGATGTTCTTGGACGGGAACATCGCGGCGCCCCCGACCATCACGGTCTTTTCCTGTGCGCTCACCGGCGCAGCGATGGTGGCGGTCAGGGCAAGGGCGCCAAAGGCGGCGGCGGTCAGGAATGCAATACGCTTGGACATGGAAACGTCTCCCAATGGATTGAGGTGACCGGCGGACCTCCGCCGGCGCTGAGGGGCAACAACGACAGCGGTCCGTTTGAATTTGACTGCGTCGCCGTTGGCCCGAGCTACGGGAGGTGCGGGGGCCGGTTTCGGGGATAATTTATCGTGAAGCCTGAAACTTTTTGTGGGCCTGGCCGTGTGCCTCCCGCGTCGTCCCCGCGAACGCTGGGACCCATAACCACCAATGTTCGTTGTTGCGACGCGTGACAAGAAAGGCAACAAGCACTGCCTCTCTCGTGAAGTTCACGGCGTATGGGTCCCTGCTTTCGCAGGGACGACAAACACCCTGGCGTGATTTTCCACTCCACGGAACGCGTTTGCAGTGCCGCGACTAATCCGCTTGCCGCATTGTAGAACTTGGTTCAGCCTGAATTTCCCGGCAATGCGCCTCATCGGATGCCGGCAACGAACAACGTGCCGTCAACGGTGCGGCGCGATGCGGGAGGATTGTCATGAGCAGCATCACGGCTGACGGCATTGCCACGCCTGCGGCACATCCGGCGAGCGGCCCGGTCGGACCGCTGGAACAGAAACATCTCCAGCACGCCAATTTTCGCGCGGTCACCGACGGGGCGGAGCTTTCGAAAACGCACTGGCATATCGCCACCGCCAACGCGCTCGGCTGGGGCTTTGACGGCATGGACGGCGTGATCTTCGCGCTGGTGTCGCCGATGGTGATCAAGGAATTTTCGCTCACCGTGCCGGAATATCGCTCCGGCCTGCAGATCGCGCTGTTTGTCGGAATCGCCGGGCTGTATTTCTGGCCGTGGCTGTCCGACCGGCTCGGCCGGCGCACGCTGCTCGCGGTCAACATCGCGCTGTTCTCGCTGTTGATGCCGGTGGCGGCGCTGTCACCGACCTTCACCATCTTCGTGATCGCGCGCTCGCTGGTCGGCTTTGCGCTGAACGGCGAATGGTCGCTCGGATCGATGCTGGTGGCGGAGACCTGGCCGGCGCGGCTGCGCGGCCGGGTCATCAGCGTCACCCGCTCGACCTGGTGCCTCGGGGCGTCGCTCGCGGGCGGCATCACCGGCCTGGTCGCCGCCAATTTCGGCTGGCGCGTCGCCGTCATGGTGCCCGGCGTGATCGCGCTGCTGGCGATCTATGTCCGCGCCACCTGTCCGGAATCGCCCTATTGGGTCCGCGCGCAGGACCGCAGGGCGCGCATCGCCGCGACGCTCGCGGGCGGCGGCCGCGTCAGCGACGACGACATCGCCTGGTTCAGCAAGGCGAACTCGGTCGGCATCCGCCAGGTGTTTTTGCCCGACGTGCTGCCCAATACGCTGGTGGCGCTGTTCGTGGCCTGCTGCAGCACCTGTATCTTCGGCACCGTGGGCGGCTGGATGCCGCTTTATCTGGCGACCGAAAAACACTGGTCGACCGCCGAATACAGCCTGTTTTATGTGTTCTGGGGCATCTCGGGCTTCCTCGGCCTCTGCGTCGCGGGCTGGCTCGCCGACAAGGTCGGCCGGCGGCTGGCCTTCGTGGTGACGCTGCTCGAGGGCGCGCTCTTCATCACGCTCTGGGTCTATACCGAAAACCATTTGCTGCTGTGGGCGTTCGGGCTGGCCTGGAGCTTCGGCTTCCTCGGTTTCTGGGGACCGAGCACGACACTGACCGCGGAAGTGTTTCCGACCCGGATTCGCGGCGCCGCCAACGGCGTGGTGTGGGCGATCGCCTATTTCGTCGGCTTTGTCCTGTTCCCCTTCGTCACCGTCGCGTTGCAGCAACACACCGGATCGTTTGCGCTGTCGTTCCTCTGCATCCCGGTGCTGATGATCGCGATGGCGATCGGCGTGACGCTGCTGGTGCCCGAGCATTCCGGCAAAGAGCTGAACGAGATCATCGTGTGAGGTGAGAGACAAACAATAATTGTCGTCGCTGCGAAAGCAGGGACCCATACCGCGTGATCTCGCAATAGGGCAGTGTGGGAGAAATCCTGCTCCCACAACGAAGCCCTGTGGTTATGGGCCCCTGCTTTCGCAGGGGCGACGAGCTAATCCCGGCTGTGCGGCGTCTGGATGAACCCGCGATTGTGAGTCGGGCTGATCAGGATTTCGTTCATGCAGACTCGCGGCGGCATGGAGGCGACGAAGGCGATGGTGCGGCCGCAATCTTCGGGCTGCAGCATCCGCGCCTGCTCCTGCTCGCTCGGCACGACGGGGCGCAGTTTCAGGATCGGCGTTGCGACCTCGCCGGGCGACAGGCAACAGGCGCGCAGGCCGTTGACGCATTCGTCCATGTTGAAGGAATGCGTCAGCGCCAGCACCGCATGTTTCGTCGTGGTGTAGGCAGGTCCCGGCATTTTCGAGACATGGCGGCCGGCCCAGGAGGCGACATTGATGATGCAGCCGTCCTTCTGCTTGCGCATCGCCGGGAGCACCGCGCGCATGCAATACAGGACGCCGTTGAGATTGATGTCGACGAGCTTGTCCCAGCCCTCCAGTTCCATGTCGGCCCAGCTGCGCTTCGGCACATTGACGCCGGCGCTGTTGACCAGCAGATCGATGCGGCCGTGTTTGGCCAGAATCTGCTCGGCGGCCTTGCTGACGGCGGCGGCGTTGCTGACGTCGAGCGGGATCGCCTCGGCCTTGCCGCCGGCCTTGGTGATCTTCGCCACCACGCTGCCCAGCGCATCCTTGCGGCGCCCCGAAACCACGACTGTCCAGCCATCCGCCGCCAGCGCCTCGGCGCCGGCCTCGCCGATGCCGCTGCCGCCGCCGGTCACCCAGGCCACGCGTTTCCCGTTATTTGACATGCAAACTGTCTCCGTTGCTTTGTGAAGGGCGTTCTTGCTATTGAACCCGCGACGGCCCCCGGGGAATGATGCATGAACGCCCCGATAAACGCCAATCTGTTTTCCCGTCCCTTTCGCAGCAAAATGAGGCCAGAAGCGCATGCGCCCGCTTGAAGGATTACGTGTCGTAGATCTCACCCGGGTATTGTCGGGACCGTTCTGCACCATGCAGCTCGGCGATCTCGGCGCCGAGGTGATCAAGGTCGAACGTCCGGGCGAGGGCGACGACACGCGAGCCTTCGCGCCGCCCTATCAAGGCGACGAAGCGGCCTATTTCCTGTCGGTCAACCGCAACAAGAAAAGCATGACGCTCGACATGAAGAGCGAGCGCGGCCGCGAGGTGCTGTGGCGGCTGATCGAAACCTCGGATGTGCTGGTCGAGAATTTCCGCCCCGGCGCGATGGATCGTCTTGGCTTCGGTTACGCCGCGGTCAGCGCGCGCCGGCCGGCCATGGTGTATTGCTCGATTTCCGGATTCGGCAACACCGGCCTGATGAAAGACCGTTCCGGCTACGACGTCATCGTGCAGGGCGAGGCCGGCATCCAGGATATCACCGGCCCGGCCGACGGCGCGCCGTACAAGGTCGGCACCTCGATCGCCGACCTGGTATCCGGGCTGAACGGATCGCAAGCCATTCTCGCCGCGCTCTACGCCTCAAAGACGACCGGGCGCGGCCAGCATGTTTCGGTCTCGATGTATGAGGCGGTCGCCTCGCTGCTCACTTTCAACGCCAGCATCTTTTACGCCACCGGCGTATCGCCGAAGCGCCGCGGCAACGCGCACGCCACC
>DATNMT010000625.1:0-7815 GCA_035602495.1 Bradyrhizobium sp. | reverse complement strand
ATTCCGGAAATTCCGCGGGTGGCGCGGCTGGTGCGCTCGGTCGTGCTTTCGGCGCGCGAGGAGCCTTATGTCGAGGCCGCGATTTCGGTCGGCTCCGGCCTGCCGAAAATCATGTGGCGGCATTTGATGCCGAACACGATTGCGCCGCTGATCGTGCAAGGCACCTACGTCTGCGCGTCCGCCATCCTCACCGAGGCGATCCTGTCGTTCCTCGGCGCCGGCATCAGCCCGGAGACGCCGACCTGGGGCAACATCATGGCCGAGGGCCGCGCCTATTTTCAGATCAAACCGTCGCTGATCTTCTGGCCGGGGCTCTTGCTGTCGATCGCGATCCTCAGCGTCAATTTGATCGGCGACGCCGCGCGCGACGCGCTCGATCCCCGCATGAAACAGCGGGAGGGCGGCAAGTGAGCGTAGAAAGCCGTCATTGCGAGCGAAGCGAAGCAATCCAGCTTCCGTCATTCCGGGATGGTGCGCAAGCACCAGACCCGGAATCTCGAGATTCCGGGTTCGATGCTTCGCATCGCCCCGGAATGACGAAGAAAGGATTGCTTCGTCGCTTCGCTCCTTGCGATGACGCCCTAAAATGATGATCGCTCCAAATGAACCATGACGCCTACGACGACAATTACATCCGATCGATCCTCAACGGCGTAAAATCGATCGCGATGGTGGGGGCGTCGCCGGTCAATGTGCGGCCGAGCTACTTCGCCTTCAAATATCTGGCGCAGCGCGGCTACGACATGATCCCGGTCAATCCCGGCCATGTCGGCAAGAGCCTGCTGGACAAACCGTTTGTCGCCTCGCTGCTCGATATTGGTCGTGCCGTCGACATGATCGACATCTTCCGGAATTCCAGCCACATCATGCCCGTGGTCGATGAAGCCCTGAAGATGACGCCGCTGCCGAAGGTGATCTGGATGCAGCTCGGCGCGCGCGACGATGCGGCGGCCGCCAGGGCCGAGGCCGCCGGCCTCAAGGTCGTCATGAACCGTTGCCCGAAGATCGAATATGGCCGGCTGTCCTCGGAGATCTCGTGGATGGGCGTCAATTCGCGCACGCTCAGCTCGAAACGCGCGCCGGTCCCGACCCAGGGCATGCGGCTTTCGCTGAACCGGATGAGCGTCGGTGGTGGCGAGACCGCTGCGTCCGACCGTGCCGCGAAAATCAAGAACGATCTGGCCTGACGCAAATGCGAGACGATTGTCCTGCGCTCGCGGCGAGGCGAAGCACAGACGTCGCGAACAAGAACTACGGCGTCACGCCGCCTTGACGGCGGGCGCCGCTGCCATCAGCATGCCGCCCGCGCGAAGTCAGGACAAGACAAGACAGGACGCCAGAATGAACGATCGTCTCCCCGGATTTTCCACCCTCGCCGTGCATGCCGGTGCGCAGCCCGATCCCACGACCGGCGCGCGGGTGACGCCGATCTATCAGACCACCTCGTTCGTGTTCAACGACGCCGACCACGCCGCCTCGCTGTTCGGACTGCAGGCGTTCGGCAATATCTATACAAGAATTGGAAATCCGACCAACGCCGTCCTCGAGGAACGCGTCGCCGCGCTCGAAGGCGGCACCGCCGCATTGGCTGTCGCCTCGGGACATGCCGCCCAGGTCGTCGCACTCCAGCAATTGCTGATGCCGGGCGACGAATTCATCGCCGCGCGAAAACTCTACGGCGGCTCGATCAACCAGTTTACCCATGCCTTCAAGAGTTTCGGCTGGAACGTGGTGTGGGCCGACCCGGACGACATCGAAAGCTTCAAGCGCGCGGTCACGCCGCACACCAAGGCGATCTTCATCGAATCGATCGCCAACCCCGCCGGCAGCATTACCGATATCGAGGCGATCGCGGCGGTTGCCCGCGACGCCCGCGTGCCGCTGATCGTCGACAACACGCTGGCGACGCCCTATCTGATCCGCCCGATCGATCACGGCGCCGACATCGTCGTGCATTCGCTGACCAAGTTTCTCGCGGGCCACGGCAACTCGATCGGCGGTGTCATCGTCGACGCCGGCACCTTCGACTGGTCGAAGGACAACAAGTATCCGATGCTGAGCGAGCCGCGGCCCGAATATCACGGCATCAAGCTGCAGGAGACGTTCGGCAATTTCGCCTTCGCGATCGCCTGCCGCGTGCTCGGTTTGCGCGATCTGGGACCGGCGCTGTCGCCGTTCAACGCCTTCCTGATCCTGACCGGCATCGAGACGCTGCCGCTGCGCATGCAGAAGCACTGCGACAACGCCAAGGCGGTCGCGGAATGGCTCTCGGGCCATCCGGCCGTTGCCTCGGTGAATTACTCCGGCCTGGCGGGGAGCCCGTACAACAACCTCGCGCGCAAATATGCGCCGAAGGGCGCCGGCGCGGTGTTCACCTTCAGCCTCCGAGGCGGCTACGAGGCCGGCGTCAATCTGGTGTCGAACCTGAAGCTATTCTCGCATCTCGCCAATGTCGGCGATACCCGCTCGCTGGTGATCCACCCGGCCTCGACCACCCACAGCCAGCTCGACGATGCCGCCAAGATCAAATCGGGCGCGGCGCCTGACGTGGTGCGGCTGTCGATCGGCATCGAGGACAAGGAAGATCTGATCGCCGATCTGGAGCAGGCGCTGAGCGCCTGATCGCTAGCCGTGGGGGCCCGCTTCGAGTCCGCGAGCGACAGTAGGTTAAGGCGACTGTCGTTAACCGCCTTAGCCATATTTCGAACTAGTGGCTGCTGCGCCTGCCGGGCTCCGATATACTGGCGCAGTGCCGCAACCGTTCTCGGGGAGCAGCCAATGTGGCGTTTGGCGATTGCATTGCTTGCCGCTGTCGTAGCCAGCGGAACCGCTGAGAGTGCCGACCGGGCCGTGGCCGCTCGCGGCTGGCATCGCACCGTCGCGATGTTGCCGGCCGGGCTTCCCCGCGCGCACTACCGTTTCAGGACCACGATATCATACGGCGCACCCTACCCGGATCGCCCGCCTTACGGTCCCCGGCTCACCGTCTATGAGACGCCGCCGCTGCTGTACGCGCCGGTTTACGCCGATGTTCCGTACATACCGCCACTGCCCTATTACGGCGAGACATACGTCCCCTATTGGGATCGCCTGCCCTACGCCTGCGGCGCTTACGGCTACTGCTAGCGAACCGTTCCGGTCAGCCGGTTTGGGTAACCGGAAGCACCCGCTTCTTCAATTCAATTGCGGCAGCGATGAGCGCGAAGCCAAACACCATCGCGTAGGCGCCAAGCCACCAGGTCAGCACCAGCGCTCCAATGAAGGGAGCGAAGACCAGCAGGGCGCCGTAGATCACCGAGGCCAGACCACCCAGGACCAGCCACAAGCGGCCATGATCGACATTGAGGCGCGGCGCCGCGCTCAGCATCAATCCGCCCGAGAGGATGGCCCAGATGCCGACGACAAAGACAAAGCTCACAACCGTGATGGCGGGCCACAGGAATGCGATCGCGGCCGCAATGATATTGACGATACCTTCGAGTACCAGCAAGCCCCAGCGCTGGTGTTGCCGCGCGGCGCGCACCGATCCCACGATCGCGAAAATACCGTCGACGAAGGCATAAGCCGAAAACACCAGCACCAGCGATAACATGGTCGCGCCGGGCTGGAAGATTGCGATCAGGCCAAAAACAACGCCGAGTACACCGCGTATCGCGAAGGCCCACCAATTTTGGGCCAGCAGCTGTGCGATGTTCTGTTCCGCGGGATCTTCGCTCGCGCGGGCGGCAACCGTAGTCTTGAGCGTGGTCATAAGTTCTCTCCGAGAGTTATGACCTGCCGGTGGTTCGGCCGGCAGGTCCTGGATGATCTTCAGGCGGCCTGCCGATAGACATGGCCCCCGCCCAACGCGACGATATCGTCGACCGCGCGGGTGCTGCCCTCGTTCGCCTCGACGATGATCGCAGTCATCCCCGGGCGCATGTCGGTGGTGACGGAGTCCACAAAGTCGGAATCCAGCGCCTCCATGACGACATCGCCGCTCAACCCCGTCGTGGCTCCCAGCGCCGCCCCCAGCGCCATGCCGGGCGCCCCCCCGATCAATCCGATCAGCGCCCCGGTAACCGTCCCTACTGCCGTTCCCAGCAGATGACGGTCCTTGCTTTCGAGCAACGCGATGTTGCCGCGATCGTCTTTCTTGATCATCACGCCGGTCTTGAGTTTGAAATCGGCCACGCCGGCGTCTTTCAAACCCTTGATCGCGCTCGCTGCGTCATAGGCCGCGTTGCTATCGTTGAATGTCGCTACGATTATCCTGTCGGTCATGTAAGCCTCTCCTTCGAGCTGGAATCAGGATGGTTGCTGTTAAGTGCCGGCGAACCGGCTGCTGCGGGGTGTCTCCGATCAGTAGCCGATGAAATCAGCGTGCATACTCGAAGGGAGGCATCGCCTTGATGGCTTCCTTCGTTGCACCGGCAAGGACGAATTTGCCGTCGCTTTGCTTCAGCTGACTGACCGGAACGGCGACGTCGTGCTTGCCGACACCGAGGAATCCGCCGGCGCCGATGATGGCGTAGGAGACCGCTTTGTCCGGAGCAATGATGATGTCGTCGGCTTTTCCGATTGCCTCGCCTTGATCGTTGTAGATGGGTTGTCCCAGGATTTGGCGCTTGGCGCTCCATCCCACGGTGACGTCCCGCAGCTCGGCCACGGCCAAGCCGAGCTGCGTCGAGCCGACGACCTGCTGACCCTGCGACGCGCCGATTGCGCCTGACAGCATGGCTCCGACGGTTGCCGCTATGGCAATACTTCGCTTCATGTGCTTTTCCTCATGTGATCAGATAATCCGGGAAATCGCCCGACGGCCGTCCTAGGCGCTTTTGCTCGTGGCCGACGCCCTGATGCCGTCGGCATCCATGCGGGCAACGACGGCTTCGACGGCCGCTCTCTCAGCCTCGTCGACCGCGGCGGCGGCAATTTCCATCGCAGTAACGGCGTACTGCTCTGCAAGATCGGCACGGGTGGCAAGTCGCTTGGCGTCCTGCTGCTCTTTCCATTGCACGATCTTGTCGTGGGTCATCGTCTTCTTTTCCTCCACCCATGCTTTGGCCTTTGCCTCGGCCGCCGCGGCGCGGGCCTTTTGCTCCTTCGCCTTGTTATCCAGCGCGGCAAGTTGTGCTCTCGCCTCGACCTTGGCCTTCTCGCTCGCGCCGGCGGCGTTCGCCTTCAGGTCCTTGATGCGCTTGTCGGCATCATTGACCTTGGTGCGGAGCTCGTTGCAGAAATCGTTAAACTTCTCGCTCATATCAATCTCCTCAATTTGCCGTTTCGTGAATCGGGAACGGGCGGGCCGCTTCGCTCACTCGCCAAGCGTTGAGGAGAGAATTGCGCAACCATCCTACCGCAAAAAGGATCGCTTCGGCCAACAAGCGGTCAATTGCGGCCAAAAACGCCGGTACACATTTTTCGAAAATTTCGTTTGGTGAAACGCGGCGCGGGACACGTCAAACGGACCGCAGGAAGGGGCTATTTCGGAGAAGCCGGTTCGATATCGATTCTGGCACGCCGGTATTCGTGAGGCGCACTCTTGGTCCAGCGCCGAAACGCGCGCCGAAAGGCGGCTGCGTCGCTGAACCCCAACGCGTAAGCAATATCTTCGATCGTGAGGTCGGTATCGCGGACGTATTTGATCGCCGCATGCGCCCTCAACTCGTCGATCAGTTCGCGAAACGACGTGCCTTCTTGTTCCAGCTTCCGCCGCAACGTACGCGAACTCATTCTGAGACGTTCCGCGATCAGGTCGAAGCTGGTGGGCTGCCCAAGGCAGGCAAGAAAGATTTCCCGAACCTTGCCCGCCATGCCGGTGTTCAGCTCCAACTCGGTCAGCAACTTGTCGCAGAGCTGCAATACTTCGGAATAGGTAACCTCATTTCCGAAGTTCGGCGTGCGATCCAACCAATTGCGGTCAAATAAGAATTTGTTTTCGGGCTGTCCGTAGAGCACCGGGCAGCCAAAGATCCCGACATCGTTTTTGGCAGCCCGAGGTCGACCGAATGTAAACTGCAGTTCCGTCGCGCCGAACGATTTGCCCATAATATCGCGATGCAGCGATGCGTGTACGCCGGCCTGCATTTCAACGATGAATTTGTAGAGTGCTGCGTCGACCTGCGGAAACGGAAAAGGGGTCATCGTCCAAACCGCGACTTTGTCTTGTTCCAGAAACTGCACGTCGACAAGCGGCGCCGCGAGCTGGTGATATTCCACGGCAAACCTCATGGTTCGGCGAAAGTCCGTGCTGCTCAGGAGCGCGAAGCCGTACATGCCGTAAGTCGAGACATGAAATCTCAGGCCGGTCTGGTAAGCGAAATGCGGGTTTCGCGAAAGCCTGATGGCGTTACAATAGGATTGGATAACCTGATTTGCAGAGACCTTGACCGCCGGTGAGGACAACTGTGTTTCGGAGAGATGAATTCCTGCCAGCGCGTCTCTCGGTGAAACGCCTTCGTCCCCGAGCGCGTCGACCACCATCGCGATCTTGACGACGGGATAGAGCTTTTCGTTGGGTCCAAGCTTGGTCATCGATGCACCGGCGAGGCTCGACCATGGCACTCGGCCATATTGCGACTGGCGATCGGACGATAGCCACCACAAAATGGCCTACAGCCCCTTCAAAATCAGACGGTTTGAGTAACCGGAAGCACCCGCTCCTGCGGCGCCTGTAGCACCTGCCGTCCGGCCAGGCGCTCGGCCTGGCAAATCGCAAGCGTCAGCACCGCGATCGCAACCGCCTGGTGCGCCAGCGCGAAATCGATCGGAACCTGATTCAACAGCGTCAGGATGCCCAACGTTGCCTGCAACGCGACTGCTGCCACGAGCCATAGCGCACCGTTGACCACGGAAGTGCCGGCGCGCGCGCGGACGGTATCGATCGCGTGCAGCACCGCCAGCACAAACAGCGCATAGGCGGTCATGCGATGCTCGAACTGCACGGTGAGCGCATTGTCGAAAAAGTTGCGCCACCACGGCGTCTCAAACAACAGCCGCGCCGAAGAGGGAATGAACGCTCCGTCGATCTCCGGCCAGGTGTTGTAGACTTTGCCGGCGCGCAGGCCGGCGACCAGCGCGCCCAGATAGAGCTGCACGAAGGTCAGCGCGACCAGCACTGCGCCGGTCAACTTCAGCCGCGCCGATGCGGCCGATGGCGCGCGATCTGTCAGCCGCCGCAACGTCCAGACGATCGCCGCATAGATCATAAGCGCCAGCACCAAATGCGTGGCCAGCCGGTATTGCGAAACTTCCACCCGCTCTGAAAGCCCTGATGCCACCATCCACCAGCCGACCGCGCCCTGCAGCGCGCCCAGTCCGAATATCAGCCACAGCCGCCGCCGCAGTTCCGCGGCGACGACGCCGCGCCACATGAACCACAGGAACGGCAACAGATAGGCGACCCCGATGACGCGCCCGAGCAGCCGGTGGCTCCATTCCCACCAGAAAATCGTCTTGAACTCCGAAAGCGTCATGCCGGCGTTCATTTCGCGATATTGCGGGATGGCCTTGTAGGCCTCGAAGACTTGCGTCCACTGCTCCTGATTGAGCGGCGGCAGCGCGCCCGTCACCGGTTTCCATTCGACGATCGAAAGCCCTGATTCGGTGAGACGCGTGGCGCCGCCGACCAGCACCATGATCGCGATCAGGGCCGCTATCGAGAGCAGCCAAAACCTGATGGCGCGGATTTGCGGTGCCTGGCAGCTGGAAATAGCGGTCATCGAAGCTGTGCTTGATTGAATTTTCGCGCTCCTTATAGTCCGCCCCTTCCCGCGCGCAAGCCGCGCTGCCACCGCGAGCCGCACATTTCCGTCATGAGGATACGCACCCGCA
>DATNMT010000603.1:0-2180 GCA_035602495.1 Bradyrhizobium sp. | reverse complement strand
AAGCGCGCTCCAGTCGACGTCGCGCGTCACCATGTCGTCGATCAGCCGCGCAAGGTCGCCGGCTAGTGTAAGCGTGGAGGCAGGGCCGCCGACCACCAGCGGCGACAGCACCGGCCGTTTGGCCCAGGCGGCGACAAGTCTCGCCAGCACCAACCGGCGTTCGAGCTCGCCGAGTTTGGGCGGAACGTCCAACGGGGCGATACCGCCGGGCTCGGAATCTTCCGAGAAAGCAAGCTCGTCCTCATCGATGTCGCCGAGCGCGACAATGCGCGGCAGCAGCACCGCATCGGCCTTCAGCTCATCGAGAAAGATCTCCCGCGCCATCCGCCCGGCGCGCCGGGTCGGCAGAAACAGCGTCGCCCGCGCCAAATTTTCCGGATGCGCGCGCGCCTCGAATCCATCGACCAGCCGGCCGTCGACCAAGGCGGCGATAACGGCGCGCAGGAACGGCACTGAGACGGGAACGCTGAAAACGCGCATGGACATCCTGATTCGGGGTCAGGCTGTAGCATGGCATGGGTAGCAATGGGGAGGGAGTCGGGTCCGCGCCGTCATTCCGGGGCGGCGCGAAGCGACGAACCCGGAATCTCGAGATTCCGGGTTCGTCCTTCGGACGTCCCGCAATGACAAGCAATCACGCCACGCTTTCGAGAAAGGCCTCTTCCGCCGCATGCACCGCGTCGGGGGTTCCGACATGCATCCAGACGCCGTCGAGCCGCAAGCCGAACAGCCGTTCCTGCTCGTTGGCGGCATCGAACATTTTCGTCAGTGAAAATTCGCCCTTGGGCGCGTTCGCAAACAGCGACGGCGACATAATTGCCGCGCCGGCATAAACGAACGGCACCACCTGATGTTCCCTGCGCTTGCGCAGCGCGCCGTCCGGCAGCATGGCGTAGTCGCCGCTGCCGCCATAGCCGATGCTGCTGGTGGTCGGCGCCATCAACAGCAGGATATCCATGCGCGAAGCATCGAAGGTCTCGGCCAGCCGCGCCAGATTCGGCCGTACGCCATCGATCCACAGCGTGTCGGCATTGACGAGGAAGAAGGGGGCTGGCCCGAGCAGAGGCAGCGCCTTGACGACGCCGCCGCCGGTGCCGAGCACCTGGTGACGCTCGTCGGAGATGATGACGCGGGGCCGGGTCCGGGCGGCGACATGGTCGATGATCTGGTCGGGCAGATAGTGCACGTTGACGACAGCCTCATTGACGCCGGCATCGCCGAGCTTGTCGAGCACATGATCCAGCAGCGTGCGGCCTGCCACTTGCACCAGCGGCTTCGGCAATCGGTCCGTCAGCGGGCGCATGCGCACGCCGAGGCCGGCGGCGAGGACCATGGCTTTTGTCGGTCGGACGGACATATCGAAACTTCTCGAAGGCTGTGTGTTGGAATCATATCACGGCGATTCGCGCCGCGCATTGCGCTCGTGGATGCCATAGCCGCGCCGCGTGACGGTTGTGCGACCCGGAACCGGTGAATCAGGCTTCCGCGGCCTGCGGGCGCTTACCCGACTTTTTCTTCTTGTCGCCCGTTTTAAGGAAATTGACGCCGATCTGATCGCCATTGACCCAGGCCAGTTCGCAGCGCCGATAGGCAAGCCCGGTGGATGACAGCAGCAGGAAGAATTCCTTCAGATGCAGTCCCTCGACGGAACCCTCGACCGTGAGTTTGGCGCCGGTCTCGGAAATGTCTTCCATCATGCACTCGCGGCGCCAGGTGCCGTCGATGCCCATCATATGCGCGGGAATGCCGCGCTCGAATGTGACGCGCTCGCCCTTGCGCCGTTCTGTCGCCATGACCCGCTCCAGCCCTCAAAGCAACCGTGCCCCGCTTCGGGACGGGGCCCGGCGCAGATTAATGGAAGGTTGGCTAACAAGCGGTAAATTGGAGCATGATCCGGAAAAGTGGGAACCGGTTTTCCGAAAAAGATCATGCTTAAAACAAAGAGACCTAAAGGATCGGCGGGGGGACGTTGGCGGCATACCACTCCCGGGCGCGCGCGAGCAGGGGGTGGGCCAGCGAACGGCCGAGATAGGTCCAGATTCGGGGCTGATGGCGCAGATATTGCGGCTTGCCGTCGCGCCGGTTGAGCCGGGCGAAGATGCCGAGCAACTTCGTGTTCCGCTGCGCCGACATGATCGCATAAAGCTCGGCAAACCCGGCCGGATCGAAGCTGTCGTCGG
>DATNMT010000589.1:0-4936 GCA_035602495.1 Bradyrhizobium sp. | reverse complement strand
CGCAAGCGTGGGGATGCCGGCCAAAAGCGACGGGTCGCCCTGGATAAAGTTGAAAAAGTCCTGAGTGGAGACGCCGAACAGAGCGGTGTACGCCTTCTTCTGCGCAATCTCGATGGTAGGCATCGAGGCCCCATCCATCCGCCTAAAGGCCTTCAGATTGCCGCCGTCATCGAGGATCGCCACGTTCTCGCTAACGCCAAGTTCTCTGGCTTTTGCCACTGCTGCATCCACCATCTTCTGTGCGAGCTCAGAAGAAATGCCGTGTTTCTTCACGATGTCAGCCATTGGAGTCACTCCTCACTTGATATGTATTGCGCGTTGGTCGGGAGGCGTCGTCGAAATATGGACGTCATGCGTCCAGGAACAGCGAAGTGTGCCGCACAAACAGCTCGGGATATTGAAACTGCGACCCGTGATTGGAGTCGGGGTAGATGACTAGCTGCGCATTCGGGATGTTCTGCTCCATGATGAAGGAGTTGATCGTGGGCATGATCAAGTCGTTACTGCCGTTCACCACGAGTGTTGGCTGCTTGATCGTCCTGAGATAGTCATAGGAGCCCTTTTTCTGGACGCCCCATTTGTCCATCGCCTCAACTTGGGCGGGCGAAACCTTATCGTTCACCTCGGGATCGCGCCCCTCCTGACGAAGATGCTTGCGCTTCAGGAAGTCCTTTCCTGCCGCCTGCGCCGCCTCGGACGGACTGAAGAGGACCGCGAGCCACATATTCTCGGGCGGATCATAGGCGGCACCGAAGATCCGCTGTGCGACCAGGGTCATCGACTCCATTCCCTCGCCGCCACGCGGGCCCGTACCCACTAGGACCAGCTTGCGGACGAGATCGGGAGCCTGCAGCGTGATCTCCTGCACGATCATGCCACCGATGGAGAAACCGAGCATGTCCGCGTTGGTCAAACCCAGGGCCCGGCTGAAGGCGACCGCGTTGGCGCCCATCTGCTCGAACGTGGTCGGGATCTCGCCGGAGCTGCTGGAGACCCCTGCGTTGTCGAACAAGATCACCTCACGGTCGCGGGCCAAGCCATCCGTCACCGTCGGGTCCCAGTAATCCATGGTGCCCAGGTAGTGCATGTTGAAGACGAGCGGCACGCCTCCGGCCTTGCCGAAGCGTCGATAGGCAAAGCGGATGCCGTTGGCTTCGACGAACTGGGTCGGCGCGGTCTGGTGGGTGTGAATCATTTCCGGGCGAGCCTGAATTATCTCCGGGCGGGTATGAATCATGCTGGTCGAGCCCCCGTTTGCTCGGCCGGCTGCGCCAGTTCTGAAGAAATGCTGTGCTTCTTCACCACATTGGCCATCGGACTCCTCCCTCGACTTGAGATATTGCGCGTTGATCGGGTGTGGATCGTAATCGTCGTGCCCGGACGGGATCAGTTCGCGGTCATACCGCCGTCGACGTTAAGGACCTCGCCCGTGATCCACTTGGCTCCGTCCGACGCGATGAAGACGATACCGTCGGCGATTTCCTCGGCGGCGCCGAGACGATCCAGCGGAACCTGCTTCACCAGGGCGGCCTTGTTCTCGGCCGTGGCGGTGAAGCGGGTCAACATGCCGGTGTCCGTGGGGCCAGGCGCGACGACGTTCACCCGAATTCCCGACTTGGCGACCTCGAGCGCCACCGACTTGGTAATGCCTTCGACCGCGTGCTTTGCGCCGACGTAGATCGAGGCGTAAGCCGCGCCCCTGTGTCCGTAGGTCGACGAGATATTGATGATGCTGCCGGCGCCTTGCGGCTGCATCACGCGCAGCTCATGCTTCATGCTCAGGACGACGCCGAGAACGTTGGTCTCGAAGGTCTGGTTGAAGGTCTCCGCGGTCTGGTCGGTGATCGGGCCGACCGCACCTTCGGTTGCGGCGTTGTTCACCGCGACATCGAGACGGCCAAACCGGGCGACCGTCTTGTCGACCAGAGCGCGGACGTCATCTTCCTTGCGGACGTCGGCGTTGATGAACTCGGTCTCCGAACCCAGAGAGCGCAGCTCTTTAGCGAGCGCCTTGCCGGCCTCATCGCGCCGACCGGAAACGACCAACTTCGCGCCCCTCTTGGCGAAGGCGACGGCGGCGGCGCGACCGATGCCGGTCAAGGCGCCAGTGATCAATACTACTTGGTTGCTCATCTTTTAATCCTCGCGAATTTGCTGCCCTGCCGGCAGAGTATGGAACGACGCTCGTTGGCCGCGTTTTTTGGCCGTCAGCCGGCGTTGGCGCCTTCGTTTTAGGCCATGTAGTAGTCATGGCGCCCGCTCAAAATACTTTGTAAGCTGGGGGGCATGCCTTGGAGATATGGAAGACGCTATGGAGCTACGGCACCTTCGCTTTTTCATCGCGGCCGCCGAAGAGGGCAGCCTGACGCTCGCGGCCAAGAAACGACTGCACACGGCGCAGCCTTCCCTCAGCCGCCAGATCCGCGATCTCGAACACGAGGTTGGCGTCGAGTTGATGAGCCGCAGCGTGCGCGGCATCGAGTTGACCGCCGCCGGCAAGGCCTTTCTCGACCACGCCCGGCTGGCGCTGGCGCAGGTCGATGCCGCCAAGGAAGCAGCGCGGCGGGCGGCTCACCCCGCCAAGCCGACCTTCGCTCTGGGGTTTCTCACAGGGAAAGAAATAGATTGGTTGCCTGAAGCGATGCGCATCCTTCACGATGAACTGCCCAATATACAGATCACGGTCTCAAGCCAGAATTCGCCGGATCTCGCTGACGCCTTGATGCGGGGCAGGCTTGACGCCGCGTTCATGCGGCCGGAGCGAACGGACGATCTGGTTTACAGGCGTGTGATTGCGGAGCCGTTCGTCGTCGTATTCCCCAGCGACCACCGCCTTGCCGTGCATGACGCCGTCGAACTGCGAGAGATCGTGGGCGAAACATTCATCATACCATCGAATACGGCCCCGACCTCGCGCATTGTGATCGAAGACTACCTGAAGCGGTCCGGCCTGGACATCATTCCGGATCATGAAGTGGACAACATCACCCATGCCGTGTCCATGATCACGGCGACCGGCGCCGTAGCCCTGCTGCCCCCCTATCCAAATAATCTTCTTCCTCGGTCCGTGACCAGCCGTCCGATCCGGGGAGATGCCCCAACGATCGACTTGGTTGTCGGCTACAGCAAGGCGAATAGATCGCCGATCCTGAAGCTGTTCCTTTCCAGAATTGATGACCTGACTTCCCAATAACCAGAAATGCTCGCCCAACGAGCCGAGCGTTCCGTCGAAGTCGCCGACACTGTGCTGCGGCACTGTCGAGGGAGATTGGATGCTCCGAGCAGCCGCCAATCGCGCTTCGCACATCATTCGGCCGCAGGCTCGAGCCGATTGCCACGGACAGCTTCCGCTCGCGCTCACCCTTCGCAACATCAAGCTCGGCGGCGCCGCGCCTGCCGCGCATTGAGCCGGTTCGCGCAGAGAGTTCACCACGCGATCTTCACAAAAAGGAATTTCTCCCGCGTCTGACGTAGACGTGAAGATCGTGGACCCGCGCAGACACACTAATTTGATCGCGTGAAGGTCGGCTTGGATTCAGTTCGTGACTATGTCGCATATGGGTTGTGCAGCTCCTCCCGCGCCCCTCGAGGGAAGCCACGGGGAGTTTGGAACGGTACCGCGCGAGGCCGCAAGCGCTTGCGAGGTCGGGAATGGCAGGGCCCCTTGTTTGCGCGTCAACCCGTACCAACCGAGACCGTATCGTTCATTAACGGATCGCCTCATCAAATCGAGCTCACGGAAACGTCATGCGTCTCTACGTCGCCAGCCTTATTCTGGCTGCGGTCCTCGCTGGCTGCATCGCGCTGCTGCGCCCGCTTCCGCAGGCGGGCGAAATTCTCGTGGCTGATGCCGTCAATTTCGAAAGAGCTGCGTTCGCGGACGAGTCGCAACACGGAACTCGCGAGGAGGCCACGACGGCGATCGATCGCCAAATGACGCCGCTTTTTGGCATGGCAACCGAACCCGTCGCGGACGGCGACCTTGCCGAAAAATGGCGCGCCGTCGAAACCGATATCGGCCGCGAACGAGAGGTGTTGGCGCGCTGCCGCGCGCAGGAAGCTTGTCCGGCCGTTGCGCAAAGCCTGCTCGATATCGTTGCCGAAGGCGCCGACCACACCGGGCGCGCCCGCGTCGGCTTGATCAACCGCGCCGTCGACCTCGCCATCAAGGCCACCAGCGATCAGGCGCAATGGGGCGTTGAAGACCACTGGAGCCCGCCCTTCGAAACGCTGCGGACCCGTCGCGGCGATTGCGAGGATTACGCGATCGTCAAATATGTCGCGCTGTTGCAGGCAGGCTTGTCCCCTGACGACGTGAAGATCGTCATCCTGGAAAATCTGTTGCCCAACGAGGACCATGCGGCGGTCGCTGCCCGCGTGGACGGACAATGGCTGATCCTGGACAACCGCTGGCTCGCGCTGGTGCCTGATGCCGACGTGGCGCGATCGATTCCGGAATTCGTGCTCGATGAGGGCGGCGCGCGGCGCTTCGTGGCGTCAGATCGCACTGCGCAGGGACCAAGCGCCAGCCGGTGGACCCCAGGGCCCGTTTCGTCCGGCCGGTTCACTCGCGTCCACACGCGCCAGGAAAAAAATTGACGCGCTGGCCCGCAGCCGACGTCACATCCCGATGTCGAACACGTTGGGCAGCTGCGCCAGCGGCAGTGCGGCGGCGCCGATGATGGTGGCGACCAGCGCCATCAGGGTATGGTTGCCGCGGCGCTTGCCGCGCATATGGCTTGCGATCCATTCCAGCACTTCGATATCGACGCCGGCCGCCTTTGTGGGCGCCCAGCTCTCGATCGCGGTTTCCGGCGACAGCGCCACGGCGCGCGGCGGCACCGGCAGGCCCGAGGCGGAAGCGGCGTGGTGGACGACGGCCTTGGCCAACAGGTCGTCGAAACGTCCGTCGTCGCTGCGCTCGGCGGCAGCATCG
>DATNMT010000574.1:0-5075 GCA_035602495.1 Bradyrhizobium sp. | reverse complement strand
TTCCGGCAGCCATACGCTTTGTTTCTTTTGAGCCATTGATTGGCGCTGTTGGTCAGATCGACCTGAGCAATATTCACTGGGCCATTGTTGGAGGAGAGAGCGGCAGGTCGGCCCGTCCTATCCGAGAAGAGTGGATCGACGAAATCTTTGACCAATGCTCGCTGCAAGACACTGCATTTTTCTTCAAGCAGTGGGGCACGTGGGGGAAAGACAACAAGCGTCGTTCCAAAAAGGCCAATGGCCGCGTATATCGCGATCAGGTGTGGGATCAGATGCCGACCGGCGCATTAAATATCTGATCCTATCCCCCCAAGCTGTATTTAGATGAAGGTAGGGGCGGATGTCGCTAAAGCCGATCTCATGGAAAACCGGTGCAACGCTCGAAGAACATTCGAAGCGAAAGCACAAAGTTGTAGGCGAGTATGTTGCACGGTACCTCGCTGTCCGTTGCCAGCTTCCTCAGCAGTCTCGCTTTAGACTCGCGATCGTAGACGGCTTTGCGGGCGGAGGAAGATACAAGTGTGGCAGCGCCGGCTCGCCTTTGATTTTTCTAGAAGAGCTTCGTGCCGCCACGGAAGCTTTCAATGTGAAGCGTTTGGCTGAAGGGATGTCGCCCATAGATATCGAGTGCCTGCTCATTCTCAATGACTACGACCCTGAGACAGTTGAACTACTCAAACAGAACGTAGCCCCGCTGATTGCGGACATTTCGCAAAGCGTACCGAGGCTGCACGTGCGCGTCGAATATTTCAAAAAGAAGTTTGAGGTTGCCTACCCCGAAATCAAACAGTTGATTGAGAATGGAAGCTACCAAAACGTGCTGTTCAATTTAGATCAGTGTGGAACGAGCAAAGTAGATATCGACACGATCGGCGACATCATCGCCTCCTTCACGTCAGCGGAGATATTCTACACTTTCGGCATTGAGACGCTTGTAACATTTTTGAACAAATCTGATCCGCGTGCGCTGGCTAGGAAACTCTCGCCGTTTGGCGTCACTGCTGCAGAGCTTGCGGAGTTAGACGGGTTGATGAATAAGCATGCTTGGCTGGGAGCAGCAGAGAAGATTGTATTTGATGCGTTCCGCGGGTGTGCCAATTACGTCAGCCCGTTCTCAATTCATAATCCGCAGGGTTGGAGGTATTGGCTCATTCATTTCGCCAACTCGGTGCGCGCTCGCCAAGAGTATAACAATATCCTCCATCAAAATAGCAGCTCTCAGGCGCACTTCGGTCGCTCTGGGCTTCACATGCTGGCTTACGATCCGAGCGAAACCGACAGTATGTTGTACGTTTTCGATGAGGCAGGACGCGCTCAAGCCAAGATGCAACTCCATGACGATATTCCCCGCTTCATCGCAAATTTTGGCGATACAATTGGGGTTGGCGATTTTTATGCTGGCATTTACAATGCGACTCCCGCGCACATGCTCGACATCAATTCGGCGATCATTGATAATCCGGACTTGGAAGTTATTACTGAAGATGGCGGGGAGCGCCGCAAGGCCAACACAATTAAGGTCGGTGACACATTGCGCATGAAGCACCAGCGCAGTTTTTTCCCAATGTTTTCTGACCGAATCAAGAAGAATAGATAACCCAAATTCGGTGCGCGGCCGTTGAAGCGGCTCTGCCAAACTTGAGGGGATCAACCCCGTCGATGAACGCCGACGATGCCCGGATCGCCGCCAGGCATCGTCGCCTCACTTTTCCGCCCCCTATTTCACCGAAACAAACGGCACCGCTGAGCCCGGCACCATCGTGGTCGGCAGCACGCCGTTCCAGCGCTCGGCCTGCACCAGGGTGACGAGGTTGGGGTTGGTGCCGAGCGCTTTCGCGCGGGCCTCGATGGCGGCGGCTTCGGCTTCGCCGGTGATCTTGATGTTGGAGGCCTTGGCTTCGCCGTTCAGCCGTGTGGCGTCGGCGTTGGCCTGCGCCTCGGCGCGAACCGCGTTGGCCTTGGCGTTGGCCTGGGTGACGGTGATCTGGGCCTGCACCTTTTCGCGCTCGGCATTCTGCTGCAGCTTCTGCACCTCGACCTCGGCCAGCATGCGCTGTTCGATCGAATGCAGATAGTTGGCGGAAAACTCGATGTTTTCGAGCTGCACGCTCTCGATGATGATCATCGGGTCGTATCTCAGCGTGTCCGAGATCGCGTCCTTGATGGCGCCGTTCAGCGCGCCACGCTCCTGGATCGCCTTGACCGCGGTATAGCGGCCGAACACCACCTTGACCTGCTGGTTGACGACGGGGCTGACGACCTGATTGACCGCGGCATCCAGCCGTCCGAATTTGGCGTAGAGGTCGGCGACCTTCTCCGGCGCCGCGCGCAAGGTGACGCTGATCTTCAGGTCGGCCGGCTGCTGATCGTAGGAGTAGGAATTCATCTTGTCCCAGGTATAGGTCGAGGTCTTGACGCTGATCTTCTCGACGCTGTCGATCAGGGGCACCTTGAAGCCCAGCCCCGGCTGCGCGGTGCCGACCACCGCGCCGTTGCGCAGCAACACGCCGCGCTCGGTCTGGTCGACCGTGTACCAGCTTCCCAAAACGACGATGAACGCGACCAGACCGACGAGGGCCGCGGTAATAATTCCCCTGTTCATATAAGTTTCTCCTGAACTCGGACGGATGGAAAAACACCCCGGGCCGCACCTTCTTCCGGCGCCCGTTACGAATTCGAGACGACTCGCGTGGTTTGGTCGGCCAAACGCTGCGATTGGTTCAGATCCGCCCGACGGCTTCGGCCGAATTTTATGAAAATGCCGCCGACCACAGCAACGACAGGCCGGCCGCCAGCATGATGCCGTCCATGACCAGCCGGAACACGTCCGGCTCCAGCCGCAGCACAAAACGTTTGGCGATGAAGGCGCCGAACATCAGCGAGGAGCCCGCGATCAGGCCCTTGATCGCGATATCCGGCGTCAGCGCGCCGAAGCGTTCGAAGGTGACCGATTTGCTCAAGTAAAGTCCGAGCGAACTCGCTGCCTCGGTCGCGAGGAACGCGCCCTTTGTCAGTCCATAAAACAGAAACAGCGGCACGCTCAAAGGCCCGGTCGAAACCACGATGCCGGTGAGGTAGCCGATCACGGCGCCGCCGGCGGCGATATGCCAGAGCGAGAGCTTGAACTGATGGCGGGCGAGCCAGTGCCGCACCGGCACCATCGCGATCAGGAACACGCCGATCGCAATATCGACCGCGCGCGAGGGCAGCGCCAGCAGGGTGCGGGCGCCGAGCGCGGCGGCAGGAATACCGGTGAGCGAGTAGGCGGCGCAGGCACGCCAATCGACTTCGCGCCACCAGGCCAGGATGCGCGACAGGTTGGCCAGCACGGCCGCGACCGCCATGATCGGCACCGCCTGCTTCGGCCCGTAGGCATAGATCAGGACCGGCATCAGCATGATCGACGAGCCGGTGCCGACGATGCCGGAGAGGGTGCCGGCGACAAGCCCGACCGCAAGCACGAAGAGGAAATTCAACGCGCGCGTCTCCCGCGAAAGCGGCCTCGGCCGCGGCGCCGGCCTGACGGGGTGCCGAGGCTGATCGTTGCCGAAGTTGACAGCTTCGCAAAGAGGGCCTCCGGAAGATCAGACTTGCGGATTGAACCGCGTGCCGGCGGAGGTCGCGATGCCATTCACCGTCAATTATAGAGTGCTTCATCTCCGAGTACGGATTGCCGGAACCGCGACGTCAGGATGCCGCCATCGGCCGGCGGCATCACGAAGACCAGCGCCTCGGGACTGATCTTCACCTGCGCGAACACCGGCTCCTTGCCTTGATGGGCCAGGTTGCGGATATCCGTGACCTCTTCCATCGTTCTGACGATGCGCGAGGTTCGAATGCCCGCGGCCGCTGCCATTCCCGCGAGGTCGACGCCGGCGGCGGTATGGGTCTTCTGCATGCCGGTTTCACCAAACCGTTCGTTGTCGAGCACTGCGATCGTCAGGTTCGGCGGTTTCTCGACCGCGATGGTGGCGAGCGCGCCGATGCTCATCAGCATCTCGCCGTCGCCGGTGATGACCAGCACTTTCCGCTTCGGCTGCGCCAGCGCCAGCCCCAGTCCGATCATCGAGGCCGCGCCCATCGCGCCCCACAGCGGAAAATTGTTCGGGCTGTCGCCGGTGGCGGAGACGTCCCAGTTCGGCGCGCCGAGACCGGCGATGACGAGAAGGTCGCCGCGCTCGCGCAACAGCTCGTTGACGACGTCGCGGCGGTGAAGCAGCGCATTCGGGTTGGTCATTTGCGTGCCAGCTCCTTGAAGTTCTTGGCGCCGAGCACCCGCTGCCCGATCAGGACGGCGGCCGGCCGCCAGGTGTTGAAGGCGAGGTTTGCCGCGCCCCAGACCGTCTGCCCGACCAGATCGGGCTCGTCCACGCGCGTGACGACGACGCCGATTGCCTCCAGCGCCGCCTTGGTCCCCTGGCCCATCGGCACCTGCCAGGGGTTGAACTCGCCCCAGTCGCCACGCATCGTCACCAGCATCAGAAGCGGCATGTGGCAGATCACGGGCAGCGACAGCATGTTGATGCAGTTGCCGACGCCGCTCGACTGCAGCAAGAGCACGCCGCGTTGTCCGCCGAGCCAGGCGCCGGCGAGCATCGCCACGCCTTCCTCCTCCGTCGTCAAGGTGACGAGGCGCGTCTCCGGATCGGCCTCGAAGGCGCGGATGAGACGGCTGTGGCCGGCATCGGGCACCATCCCGACCTGCTTGACGCCGGCTTCCTTGAGGACGCGGTAGACCTCGTCCGGCCACGATGGCGCCTGAGCCCGGTCTTCCGATTTAGCTTCCAAACCTGCCATCAAGCGCCGCTCCTCGGATCGTTTTTCGGTTCTATAGTCGCTTGGATTAAATCGCTTGTGCTGACGGCAGGGAAGCCCGATGTCGTGATGGCTTCCATCGCAAAATGGTGACTCTCGACCTCTTTCCCTGCTGGCGCGGCTCAGGCCGGCGTGCCCATGATGTAGGGTTTCAGCAGCGCGTACATCGTGCTGTGCGTCGGCGTCGGGATGCCCAGCTGACGGCCGAGTTTTGCGACCTTGCCGCCGAGCCAGGGCAGCTCCAGCCGGTTGCCGCGCTC
>DATNMT010000570.1:0-10654 GCA_035602495.1 Bradyrhizobium sp. | reverse complement strand
CATCTCGCCGAAGAAGGCGCCGTCGCCGAGCCTGACCTTCTTGCCCGGCAGTTCGACCTCGACCTCGCCATCGGCGATGAAATACATGCAGTCGCCGGCCTGGCCCTTGCGGATGATCATGGCGCGCGCCGGAAGATCAATGGTGCGCAGCATGTGAGTCACATCGGCGATCGCCGCGGGGCCGAGCGCTGCAAAGAACGGCACCTTGGTTACCGACTCCCAGGTTTTCAGGAAATTGTCGCGGCGGGTCTCGGCGGCAAAGCCGGTGGCGAGAATACCGGTCCAGAGCCCGAATACGCCGAGCCCGCAGATCATCACCAATGCGGCGACCAGCCGGCCGAGCGGCGTGATCGGCACCACGTCGCCATAACCGGTCGTGGTCAGGGTCGCGACCGCCCACCACAGCGCCGCCGGCACGCTGCCGAAGCCGACCGGCTGGACGTCGCGCTCCAGATAATACAGCGCCACCGCGGCGAGAAACAAAACCATCAGGAAGATTACCAGCACGCTCAAGAGCGGGCCGGATTCCAGCACCAGCACCCGCCGCAACTGCCGCAACCCGGGGATCCCCGGGACCACCTTCAACATCCAGAGGATGCCGAGCAGCCATGCCGTCTTTGGTTCGGCGCCAACGATCAAAGCGAGCGGGATGGCGGCGGCGGAGACGGCGTCGAGCAACCCACGGCCGGACAGCGCGTAAGCCCACCCGCGATGCCCGAGAAAAGCATGGCGAAGCCGGACCACCCATTCGAACATGAAATAAGCCAGGCACGCCCACAGTACCGCGTCGACCCAGTGATGCGCCGCCTCGTAGGCGGGGTTGACCGTCAGCAGCAGCATCATGGCGACGCCGGTCAGCACGGCGAGATAGGCCGTTCTGGTCATGTTGCGGCCGGCCGTTGCCAACGTGAACAGGGCCAGGGCTGGGAAAACACGCGGCTTGGACATCGGAGGGGCGGCGCCCGTTGCTGGAAGAAACCTGAAATCGTCACTTCGTCGTGACCGGTCCCCAAAGTGCCCGGGTGGGGGGAGATCGTCAACGACGGCCCGAAAACAGCGTTATCGGCGGGCGGAATGAGGCTCGAGGCGCGGCCGACGCGTGTTGGAATGGTCCCTGCGTTTTGCCCGGTGAAACGCCGGTTACGCGCTTTGCGCCGTCTTGACGATCACCACATTGTCTTCATGGCCTTCATGGCCGGCGCGCCGCTTCAGGTAATCCTTGCGCATGCCGATCTCGTCCCGGACGAATTCGTAACCGAGCTTGAACGTATCCAGCCCGTCGGTCGAGATGGTGCCGTCGCGCAGTCCGATCACGGCGCCGCGAAGAATGCCTTCGAGTTCGTCCTGCAGGGCCTCGATCGCATCCAGCGAATTGGCGTGTTCGATTCGCTCGCCGATGTCGAGAATGGCGGTTGAGAGTTCGCTGGCCCGCTCCGGCGCGATCCTGGTCAGGCTGGTGTAGATCGTGGCAAAGATCGAGCCGATGACGCCGAGCGCGCCGGCGCCCAGATACATCATGTCGCTGTAGCGGTCCATGAACGACTTGGTGTCGTCGTTGATGTATTCGGCTGCGCCCTGATGGGCGACGATGAAGGCGTCCTTGTCGGTGTCGGCCGGCTCGATTTTGGAGGCAAAGCCGTCGTCGAGCGCAAGCTCGGCCTTGTTTTCGTAGATGGTGCGCGCGAGGTCTTCCGCCGTCGTCGTCGACACCCGGGACTGCGCGACGAGCAGCCATTGCAGTCCGATGGTGTCGAGGTCGTCATCGGGAATCGCGGGCGAGGAGGACAGCATGCCGGTCGCCAGCGTCTCCTCCGAGATGCCGGGATTGCGCCGCGCCAGCGCTTTCGCCTCGTCGATCGCGTTGACGGTGAACCCGCCGCGCTTGGCGTATTGCTCGTAGCGCTTGTCTTTCACCAGCGTCGAGGCGTGCGCGATGGCGATCACCGCGCCAAAGCCGCCGGAAGCAAACAGCTTGTCGAGCGTCGCGCCCGCCGGCGCCATCTGTACCCGCGCGGCGGCCTCGGAGCTGTCGGAAATATCGAGCGCATTGCGGATGAAGGTGGCGCCGCTATCGCTGTCGGCCAGCACCGCGATCTTCTTCTTGCGGAGCTCGGCGAGCGATTTGATCTTCTTGCCGCTGGGGCTGATCAAGAGCAACACGTCGTGTTCCAGGATGGCCAGCGCGCGGGCGCGGGGCGGCACCCTGGCATCGGTGCGCAGCACCGCCAGGTCGGCCAGCCGGTGTTCGAACGCGGCAAGCGCCTTGGCGTCGTCGGCGTTGGGCACGATCTTGAGACGCAGCCGCGAATTGGTGTTCTTGAGCATCATGTCGAGCTTGGCGGCAAAACGGGCCTCCGCGCTGTTGGCGTCGCCGACGGCGAACACCAGCGTTTCGGAATTCCTCAGCCAGATCCGCCCGCCCCAAACGGTCGCGACCGTCAGGATCAATGTCAGGATCGCAAACAGCAGCATCTGGCGGCGGTTGCTCCGCACAACCTGCGAGCGCACGGGCGGCTTCTCCGGCAGCTGCGTTGGGACTTCAGCGCTCATGGCTCATACCCGCAATCCGCGGGGCGCTTCAGGCGCCTGACCGGCGCGGATCGCCCGACGAGATCGTAAATATCTAAAAAAGAACAATAATTTTCTTGTTTACCAATGATAGCCGCACTGCAGCGGATTGCAAATCGGGCGTACCGGTAACCTTACCGGCGGAAACTCTGCGATCGGCAGGCTATCACCGATAGGTCACACTTGGCGCTTTTTTGAGTTCCCCGCAGGTGCATTCTGGCCCGGGAGATGTCATAAAAGGCCAATACCGGTCGATTTGTCCGGAGTTTGAAAAGAAGTTGCGCTGAACGCCTCCGTTTTCCATCCGAGCTATTCCAGGTCAGTCCCAGCGAGGGCGTCAGTTTTGTCGTTTCCCCCCATGTCGTCGTCGGTCCCCGTTGCTGCGCTGGTGGGATGGATGCTGCTGCTCACCTTGAAGCACATCATCGCGGATTTTGTGCTGCAGACCTCCTGGATGGCGATCGGCAAGGACCAGAAGACCGGCTGGGCGCTGCCGCTGCTGGCCCATTGCCTCGTGCACCTTGCGGTTGCAATGACGCTGATCCTGATTATCGCGCCGCGGTTCTGGTTTGTCGCCCTGATCGATTTTGCGATCCACATCACGGTCGATCGCGCCAAGGGATTTTGCGCATCGCGGTTCGGCATCACGCAGGAGCACCAGCACCCCTGGTTCTGGACGCTGATCGGCGTCGATCAGGCGCTGCACCATCTCACCGGTTTTGGACTATCGATCTTCATGGCCGCGAATTGACGATTCCGCCGGATCGGATCGCCAATCCGTCATTTGCCCTCGATGCGTTCACGCGGCATGCTCGAATGCCGCGCCGACCGATCGAGAGATAGCCGATGACAGAACAACCGCTGACGAAAAAGTCCGTCGATGTGCTGGACAGCCGCATGGCGTATCACGAGCGCGGCGAGGGCGCGCCGGTGCTGTTGCTGCACGGCAATCCGACCTCGTCCTATCTCTGGCGCGACGTCATTCCCGAGCTTGCCGGCCGCGGCCGGCTGATCGCGCCGGATCTGATCGGCATGGGCGATTCCGGAAAATTGCCCAATCCCGGCCCGGATACCTACCGCTTCACCACCCATCGCCGATATCTCGATGCTTTCATCGATGCGGTGATCGGACGTTCGGCCCCCATCGTGCTGGTGGTGCACGACTGGGGCTCGGCGCTCGGATTCGACTGGGCCAACCGGCACCGCGATCGCATCCGGGGTATCGCCTATATGGAGGCGATCGTGCGGCCGATCGCCTCATGGGAGGAATGGAGCCCGCAGGCGGTGCCGATCTTCCAGGGCTTTCGCTCCGACAAGGGCGAGGCGATGATCCTCGACCGCAACATGTTCGTCGAGCGGGTGCTGCCCGGATCGGTGCTGCGGAAACTGACCGAGGCCGAGATGGCTGAATATCGCCGGCCCTTTCTTGAGCGCGAGCACCGCTGGCCGACGCTGACCTGGCCGCGGCAGATCCCGATCGCGGGCGAACCGGCCGATGTGGTGGCGATCTCGGCCGATTATTCGCGCTGGATGGCGGAGAACGAGGTCCCAAAACTGTTCGTCAACGCCGAGCCCGGCGCCATTCTGATCGGCGCGTCGAGAGAATTTTGCCGAAGCTGGAACAACCAGACCGAAGTGACGGTGCCGGGTTCGCATTTCATCCAGGAAGACTCCGGGCCTGCGATCGGAAAGGCGGTAGCTGGCTGGATGCAGGCCCACTCGCTCTAGCGGCGGCGCTGCCTGATTCGGAGCGGTCCTTCAAGCACCCCGGACGACTACGGGATGCAGTGGTTAACCTTTCGTTAGACAGTTGCATTGCATCCTCTCTGGCGGGGGACATCCAGATGTTTTCAAGCCGCGACGCCTTCGAGAACGATTTCTGCCCGGTTCAGGACGAACTGCTCGGCGAGATGTACCGCGCCAACGAAAACGGCCTGCCGAAACTGGTCGAGAGCGTCTCTTCCGAAGTGCGGGCGATGCTGGCGTTGTTCTGCTATCGCAGAAGCCATCTGCACTCGCTGGCGCTTTCGATCGCCGCAAGCTGCAGCGAGCGCGAACTGATCCAGCTCGGCGGGCGCGTCGGTTCCACCCTCTACGCACTGTCCCGCGAGCCGGCCGCGCGCAACGCGCCGTCATCGTCCTACGGTCACCGCAAGCCGATCACGCTTTCGACCAAGCCGCTCTCGACCTTCGCGCCGGTCGACGACGACCTCGATGAGGATTTGGGCGAGGCTGTCACGGCGTAATCGATGTCGTCCCTGCGAACGCAGGGACCCATAACCACCAAATGTAATTTGTTCCAAGAAGCGTCGGTCACAGTGCCTTACCGATAGATCACGCGGTATGGGTCCCTGCGTTCGCAGGGACGACGACCAGCACCGGCAGCCCGTGCCTTCGCCGCGCCATCGCGCATTCGGCATCGCCGGGCATGCAGGTGCGGCACACTTCGGGACGTACCTCATAAATGCTGCACGACGTCGCCACGCCGACCTTGCCGGATAAGGCGCAGCAGCGGTCGCCGTCGCAGCGCATGCCCGACAGTCTTTGGTTGACGAATTTCTCCGGAATCAGGTCCAGCGCGGCGTCGTCCTCGGTGGTGAAACGCGGCCAGTTCTGCGAATAGGCACAGCAGGCCCCGCAGGCCTGGCACGGGCTTTCGACGGTCACGGGTGAATCGCTGTTCCGCATGGCGCCCGTTTAGCGCGGAATGCAGCGGCCGGCCATCAGGTATCTCTGGGAACCTCCCAGACCAGGCTCCTGCGCCATCTGGCCCGGAGCAAGTCGCGCCGCTCCGGGTATTTGTCGTCGTGATAAACCGCGTCGACGACGCGGTCGGTTCGGAAGCTGCGAAAATCCTTGCGCAGCTCGCACCATGCCGCGAGGATTCGCACCGCCTCGTGATAGCCGATTGCGATCGGCCAGATGGTGCGCTGGCTGTCGCGGCCACGCTCGTCGCGATAGCTCAGGGTGATCTTCTTGCCTTCGTGAATTTGCGCGCGCGTCCGCACCATGTCGATGCGGTCGGGCTCCCTGTTCCAGAGGGGACGCGCGCGGCTTGCCGGCTCCAGCACGAACGGCCGCAAGCGCTCGGGGACGGTGTCGGCGATTTTTGCCATCAGGTCCTGGGCGGCGCGGGCCAGCACCTCGTCGGCATGGCCGGTGACCCATTGCGCGCCGAGCACCGCCGCCTCGATCTCGTCCGGGGTAAGCATCAAGGGCGGCAGGTCGAAGCCCTTCTCCAGGATGTAGCCCATGCCGGCCTCGCCGCGGATCGGCACGCGCTGTTCGATCAGGGTCGCGATGTCGCGGTAGATGGTCCGCTTCGAGGTCTCAAGCTCAGCCGCGATCGCATCCGCCGTCAGCGGTTTGCCGGTGCGCCGAAGCACCTGGATGATCTGGAACAGCCGGTCGGCTCGTCTCATGGCAGGTCTCTTTTGCCCTTTTTAGCGCGCCGTCTTCCGATGCTGACAGCATGTTGGCAGCAGGGGGTCAGTATAACGGGACAACACTCGAACACAGGGGATTTTATCCATGATGATTCTCTACAGCCTCGATCTCTGGACCACGATGTCGCCGCTGCTGACACCACGGTGGCAGCAGGGGATGGCTAGTCTGAAGCGCCTGCTCAGGAAATCGGGAGCGATGACGTGATCACCCTTTACGGCTTCGGCCCCGGCTTCGGCTTGCCGGAAATCAGCCCGTTCGTGACCAAGACCGAAGTCCAGCTCAGGATGGCTGGACTCTCCTATCGCAAGGAAAAGACAAAGCCGCCGGCCTCGCCCAAGGGGCAACTGCCCTATATCGACGATGAGGCCGAGAGCATCGCCGATTCCACCTTCATCCGCGCGCATCTCGAAGGCAAATACGGCTTCGACTTCGACGCGCCGCTCAGCCTGCAGGCCCGCGCCCAGGCCTGGGCGTTCGAGCGCATGATCGAACATCATCTCTATTGGGCGCTGGTCGGTGCGCGCTGGGTCGAGCCCGAGAATTTTGCCAAAGGGCCGGCGCACTTCTTCGACGGCGCGCCCCAGCATTTGCGCGAAAAACTCCGCGAGGACGCGCAATTCCGCGTCGCCGAGAATTACCTCTTGAGCGGCCTCGGCCGCCATGCCCCCGACGAGGACGTCGATCTGGCGGTGCGCTCACTGTTTGCGCTGTCGGTGCAGCTGGGCGACAAGCCCTATCTGATGGGCGAAGTGCCCTGCGGCACCGATGCTACCGCGTTCGGTGCGTTGGCCGGAATCCTGACGCCGTTCTTTGCCTCGTCATTGCGCGAGCGGACCGAGCAATTCGGAAATCTCACGGCCTATGTCGACCGGATGATGCTTCGGTATTACCCGGATTTTGCCTGGGCACCGCTGCGGCAAGCCGCTTGAAATTGTCGTCCCTGCGAAAGCAGGGACCCATACCGCGTGATCTAACGGTGAAGGCGCGGGGTTAGGCGATCTCTGAACCAAGGAAGTTCGGTGGTTATGGGCCCCTGCTTTCGCAGGGGCGACGGTTAGCTTGTTAGAGTCTGTTTTTTCATTGCCGCCAATTCCGCCTCGAGTTCCGCGATCCGCGCGTCGCGCGCGGCCAGCGCCGCGGCCACATCGGCGGCGTCGAATTTCTGCGGAATGTGCTGCGGGCAGTTGGTGTCCCAGGCGGAGATCCTGAATACGATGACCTGCTCGGGCCGCGCCCGGTAGCCTTTCGGCATCAGCGATTGCAGCAGCGCCGGATCGTCGTCGACCGCGCGCGCCTCGCCCCAGATTTTGACGCGGCGGCGATGGGCATAATCCATCAGGAAAATATGCGCCTTCGGGTTCTCCGAAAGGTTGCCTTGCGTGATGTACTGCCTGTTGCCGCTGTAATCGGCAAATGCCAGCGTGTTGTTGTCGAGGATTTTGACAAAGCCTTTCGGTCCGCCGCGATGCTGGATGTAGGGCTGGCCGTCGGCGCTGGCGGTGGCGAAATACAGGCCGTTGGCATCGGCCAGAAACGCCGCGAGGTTGTCGTCGATCTCGGTGCGCCAGCCGCCGCGTGGCTCGACTTGGGCATAGGCCTCGCGCGAGCCCTTGCGGGCCTGGATCGCCTTGACCGCCGGGGTGAAGGCGACGTCGCTGGAATGGCTGCGGGTGTCTGACATCGGAAATCTCCCGAGGGGGTGGCCGGAGAGGGGCCCTTCTTGCTCCAAGAGGTAAGTCCCTTCGAAAATTCAACAATCTGTCAGATTGACACTTCATCATTGCGATATATGAAATAATGCCATGGATCGCATCGACGCCATGCAGGCCTTTGTCGCGGTGGCCGACCTCCAGGGCTTTGCGCCGGCGGCGCGCAAGCTCGGTCTGTCGCCTTCAGCCGTGACGCGGCTGATCGCGGCGCTGGAAGATCGGCTCGGCGCGCGGCTGCTGCAGCGAACCACGCGGCAGGTGACGCTGACCGATGCCGGCGCCCGCTACCTCGATCGCGCGCGCCGGATTCTGGCCGATGTCGAGGAAGCCGAAGCCGCCGCCGAGGGCGAACGCACCCGGCCGAGCGGGCGGCTGGTGGTCTCGGCGCCGGTCGGATTCGGGCGCCTCCACGTCAGTCCGGTGATGTCGGCCTACCTGAAGCGCCACGGCGAGGTGGCGGTCGAATTGCGGCTGGAGGATCGCGTCATCAACCTGGTCGAAGACGGTGTCGATCTCGCGGTCAGGATCGCCCACCTGCCGGATTCCAGCCTGGTGGCGCGCCAGGTCGGCGACATGCCGCGGATCGTGGTGGCCTCGCCGGATTATCTCGCGCGGCGCGGCGAACCGAAGACACCGGCTGCGATCGCCGCGCACGAGACCATCCAGTTCGGCGCCACGGCCGCACCGCCGGACTGGCGATTTGTCGAAGACGGCCGCGAGGTTCGCGTGGCGTCGACGCCGCGCTTTACCACCAACAGTTCCGATGCCGCGATCCAGTACGCGGAAGCCGGCGGCGGCCTGACGCGGGTGATGTTCTATCAGGCGGCCGCCGCGCTGAAGGCGGGCCGGCTGAAAATCGTGCTGGCGAAATTCGAAGAGCCGCCGCTGCCGATCCACCTGGTCTATCCGACCTCGCGGCTGCTCTCGGCCAAGGTGCGGGCGTTTGTCGATCTGGTGACGGAGATCGCTGACTGGCGTTTCGGCTGAACCGTCATTCCGGGGCGCGCGAAGCGCGAACCCGGAATCTCGAGATTCCCCGATGTGCGATCGCACATCTGAGGTTCGACACCATCGGGCCGCGCTTCACGCGGACCCGTTGGCGTCGCCCCGGAATGACGGCCAATACCTCTTACCCCTTCTTCGGCACCACCCGGAACGTTCCATTAGCACGGGCGATGACGGCGTCGTCGGCGGTGACGAAGCACTGGGCGAAACAGAGCGTGCCGCCGGTCTTGATCACCTCGGTCTCGACCGTGAGCCACTGCCCGATCTGGGCGCTGTTGATAAAATCGATCGACATGCTGACCGTCACCAGCGAATGGGCGCCGCCCATCTTGTGGCCGCAGCTGTGCCCCATGGCCTTGTCGGCCAGTGCAGCAATCAGCCCGCCATGAACGAATCCGCGCGCATTGGTGTGCGGCGTCGCCAGCCGAAGCCCGAGGATGATCGCGTCAGGTGTTTGCTTCGAATAGATCGGCTCCCAGGGATCGGTGAGAGGGCTGCGCCGGGACTGGGGTTCGAAACCCTGGGGGATGCCGGTGGCGATCATTGGCGGAGCTCGGATGTTGAGGATGTTCCATCATTGAACGCGCTCCCGAGGCAAAATGCACCGCTTACAATGTTTTAAACGGGATTTGGTCGCCTGTTTGAAATGCAAATTGTCGCTCCCGGAGCCCGGCGCGAAATAGAGCGTGAGCATGGTGTGTTCCTAACGTCATTCCGGGGCGATGCGGAGCATCGAACCCGGAATCTCGAGATTCCCCGATGCGCAATTGCGCATCTGAGGTCTGGTCCTTCGGACCATCCCGGAATGACGGAACCAGACTGCTTCGTTCCTTCGCGCCGGCAGTGCGCGCCTAATACGGCAAGCCCACATAATTCTCCGACAGCGACGCCGAGGCGGCCTTCGAGCTGACGAGATAATCCAGCTCCGCCAGCTGTATCCGCGCGCCGAATTCGCCCTGATCTGGAAATTTGTGCAGCATCGAGGTCATCCACCAGGAAAAACGTACTGCCTTCCAGACCCGCGACAGCGCTTTCTCTGAATAGCCATCGATCCCGGCGGAAGATTTCTCGTCGTAATATTCGCGCAACGCTTGCGACAGATAATGCACGTCGCTGGCGGCGAGATTCAGTCCCTTGGCGCCGGTCGGCGGCACGATATGCGCGGCGTCGCCGGCCAGGAACATCCGTCCGAACCGCATCGGCTCGGCGACAAAGCTGCGCAGCGGCGCGATGCTCTTTTCGATCGAGGGTCCGGTGACGAGGCGGTCGACCGCCTTCCGGTCCAGCCGCCGCTTCAGTTCGTCCCAGAATCGCTCGTCCGGCCACTGGTCGATATGATCGTCGAGCGGACATTGCACGTAATAGCGGCTGCGGTGCATCGAGCGCATGGTGCAAAGCGCAAATCCCCTCGCATGGTTGGAGTAGATCAGTTCGTGGCTGACCGGCGGCGTCTCCGACAGGATGCCGAGCCAGCCGAACGGATAGACCCGCTCGAAGGTCTTGATCGCCGAAGGCTTTATGCTGGCGCGGCTGACGCCGTGGAATCCGTCGCAGCCGGCGATGAAATCGCATTCGATTTGGTGGGTGACGCCGTCCTTGACGTAGCTGACGCGCGGATGGTCGGTGTCGAAGTCATGCGGCGTGACGTCACGGGCCTCATAGACCGAGGTCAGGCCGGCCGCCTCGCGCGCATTCATCAGGTCGAGCGTCACCTCGGTCTGGCCGTAGATCACCACCGTCTTGCCGGTAGAGGCCTTCATGTCGATCCGATGACGCGAGCCTCCGAACGCCAGCTCGATGCCGCCATGCACCAGGCCTTCATGGTGCGCGCGCATCCCGGCGCCGACCTCGTCGAGCAGCGCCACCGTGCCTTCTTCCAGAAGGCCGGCCCGGATGCGGCCGAGCACATAGTCCGGCGTCTGCCG